>JAZUJA010000069.1:0-4765 GCA_045642495.1 Acutalibacteraceae bacterium | reverse complement strand
GTTGAAGTTGCAGGAAAAACTATCCTCCATCGGCGTGGACTTAAACAGTTTTTTCATCAGCTTATCAGGATCGGTGCCGCGTTTAAGGTCAACGGTTATCTGCAAACCTTTAAGGTCGGTTTCATCTCTGATATCGTTTATTTCGGTTATTTTTTTCGCCTTAACAAGCTCAACAACCTTTTCGATAACGGCTTCACTTGTTGTAGTTGGCGGAATGGATTTGATATCTATGCAGTTGTTTGATTTATCATATTCATAAGTGCCGCGCACCTTAAATGAGCCTCTGCCCGTGCGGTAAATCTCCTCCATACGCTCGCGGTTATAAATAAGCTGACCGCCGATCGGAAAATCGGGGGCTAAGAGCGTATCGGCAACATTGATGTTTTCATCCTTTATATAAGCGATCGTGGTTTCGCAAACCTCTTTCAAATTGAAAGGACAAATATTGCTTGCCATACCTGCCGCGATACCCATATTTGAGTTTACAAGAATAGTCGGGAAAGTGACCGGGAACAATACCGGTTCTTTCATTGTGGCGTCATAGTTATCAACAAACTCAACGGTATCCTTATCAATATCGGCAAAAAGCTCTGCCGCAATGGGAGCCAACTTTGCCTCGGTATAACGCGAAGCGGCGCACTGCATATCGCGCGAATAAGCTTTGCCGAAAGATCCCTTTGAAGCAACAAACGGATGCAACAACGCGGCGTGACCTTCGGAAAGGCGGACCATTGTATCATAAATTGCGGCATCGCCGTGAGGGTTTAACTGCATTGTTCTGCCCACGATATTTGCCGATTTTATTGTTGATCCGCTTAAAAGTCCCATATTATACATAGTGTATAACAATTTTCTATGGGAGGGCTTAAAGCCGTCAATTTCCGGAATGGCGCGGGATATAATAACGCTCATCGCATAGGGCATAAAGTTTGATTTAAGCGTTTCGGTTACCGGCAGATCAACGATCGAGCCGGCACCGGCGATATATGCGTTTATATTTTCGCGCTTTTGTGTTTTTTCTTCTTTTCTTTTTCTCGGAGCCATTTTGTTCCCCTTTTTAACTTAAATCGGTTTCTTCCATATAAAGATATCCGTTTTCGGAAATATAATCCTTTCTGCCCTGCAGGTTATCGCCAAGCAAAAGGTCAAACATCTCGCTTGTTGCCTGGGCATCCTCGGGAAGTATCTTTATAAGTCGGCGGGTAGCCGGATTCATAGTGGTAAGGCTCATCATCTCGGGTTGGTTTTCGCCAAGTCCCTTTGAGCGCTGAAGATTATATTTTTCGTTGCCTATCATTTCTTCAAGAATGGTTTTCTTTTCGTTTTCATCATAGGCAAAATAGGTTTTTGATTTTGTATTTATCTCATAAAGCGGAGTTTCCGCGATAAACACCCTGCCCTCGTTTATAAGGGTTGGCATAAGACGGTAAATCATAGTTAAAATAAGCGTTCTGATATGGAAGCCGTCAACATCCGCATCGGTACATATAATAAGCTTACTCCAACGGAAATTCGCCATATCAAAATTTGAAAGTCCCTTATTCGCTTTAGACTTGACCTCAACGCCGCAACCCAAAACTTTAAGCAGATCGGTTATGATCTCGCTTTTGAAAATCTTATCGTATTCCGCTTTTAAGCAGTTGAGAATTTTACCTCTGACGGGCATTATCGCCTGAAAAGCGGCATCGCGCGCAAGCTTGCAGGAACCGAGAGCCGAATCACCCTCAACTATGTAAAGCTCACGTTCGGAGGTATCTCTTGAACGGCAGTCAACAAACTTCTGAATTCTGTCGGTAAGTGAATTTCCGGTGGCAAGGGTCTTTTTAAGGTTTATTCTTTCCCTTTCGCTCTTTTCACGGCTGCGCTTATTAACAAGCACCTGATCAACGATTTTTTCGGCATCGAATTTATTTTCGATGAAATAAATTTCAAGCTGATGCCGCAAAAACTCGGTCATTGCCTCGGCGATAAATTTATTTGTGATGGATTTTTTAGTTTGGTTTTCATAGCTTGTCATGGTTGAAAAAGAGGAAATAACAAGCACCAAACATTCCTCAACATCGGCAAATGTGATTTTGCTCTCGCCCGATTTATATTTATTTGTCTGCTTAATATAGTTATCAATTTGATAAACAAAGGCATTGCGCACTGCCTTTTCGGGTGCGCCGCCGTATTCAAGCCAGCTTGAGTTATGATAATATTCTTTAAGTGTATGAAGATTTGAAAAACAAAGCGCAACATTCATCTTGACCTTATATTCGGGTTTATCCTCGCGGTCTTTACCCTTGCGCTCTGTGTGCCATACCTGAACGGGCGTAAGTTTTTCCTCGCCAACGGTTTCGTTGACATAGTCGCTGATACCGTCTTTATAGCAAATATCAGTAGTCTTAAACTTTGCGCCCTGCTGTTCGCGGAATTCAAAAAGAAGACCGTCATTAACTATTGCCTGGCGCTTGATCGTATCGATAAAATATTCGGTTGGAATATCGGTTTCGGTGAAAACCTCTAAGTCGGGTTTCCAACGGGTTTTGGTGCCTGTATCCTTGCCGGAATAAGGCTCCTTTTTAAGTCCGCCGATATTATATCCCTTTTCAAAGTGAAGATTATATTTATAACCGTCTCTCTTAATCTCAACATCCATATATTCGGAAGAATACTGTGTTGAGCAAAGGCCCAAGCCGTTTAGACCGACCGAGTATTCATAGTTTGCGCCGTCGTTGGTATTATACTTACCGCCAGCATAAAGCTCACAGTAAAGAAGCTCCCAGTTGAAGCATTGCTCTTTATTGTTAAAGTCAACCGGTGCGCCGCGGCCGAAGTCCTGAACCTCAACCGAACCGTCGCTATACTTTGTAACGATTATCTTTTTACCGAAGCCCTCACGCGCTTCGTCGATAGAGTTTGATATTATTTCAAAAACCGAATGTTCGCAACCGTCAAGTCCGTCCGAGCCGAAAATAACGCCTGGGCGTTTTCTAACCCTGTCCGGTCCTTCAAGCTTTTTTATGCTTTCGTTTCCGTATCCCTCCTTTTTAACCGCCACGGAATTTCTCCTTTCGCTATATACATAATAAGCAATTATTATAATTATACATAGTACATTATATACTTTATATTGTGGTTTAGTCAAGCATAAAAAAGCCCTTTGCCGTAATGACAAAGGGCTTAAATGATTTATTTTTAATTTATGCCTATATACGGTTCGGGATTTACAACCGATCCGCCTACATGAACTTCAAGGTGAAGATGGTTTCCGGTGGAGTTTCCTGTTGAGCCGACAAATGCGATCTGCTGACCTGCCTTTATCTCCTGACCTTCAGTTACACAAAGAGAGCTTGCATGACCATAAAGTGTTTCAAAGCCGTTTCCATGGTCAATCACAACACAATTACCATAGCCGTTTTTCCAGCCCGAAAGCTTAACCTTACCGTCTGCCAAAGCGAAAATTGCCGTGCCGTAAGGCGAACGAAGATCAATACCCTTATGGTTGCGATTGCTTATATAACGGTCACTCACCTGCCAAGAGCCGGACGGCAACGGGAAAACAATTCCGTTTACCTTCATATCCGCAACGGCAGCTCCTGATTTTATAACCTGCTTTGTGCCGATAGTTCTTACTTCGTTTTGAGCCGCAGTTATAACCTCGGTTGAAACAAGATTGCGTTCACTTTCCTCGCCGTTTGTATAAACGATCTCGGTTGTGTTTCGAGCAAGGCCGTTTCTACCCTCGGTTGTAACCTCATTAAAGCCCAATTCTTTCGAATTATCCTTATAAGTTTCCTTTTCAAACGGAATTTCAACATCTTCGTTAACATAGATAACGGTTTTAACGCGAAGAGAAGAAAGCGCGGAATCAATGGCATTAGCGTCATTCAATTCCTCGGAAAGGCAGAAAGCATATTCAACCTTAACATCATCAACAAATGATGATTTAGCGCCCTTAACCGTATTAAACGAATTAAGATAATTTTCGATTTTTTCATCAATAAGTGCCTTATCGCCGCATGCAACCGCCTTATCGTTTACGGTTAAAATAGCGGTTGAAACGATGTTTTTTGTGTTATCAATAATTGCGCTGACGAGATCGTTTTCCTCATCTGTTACCTCATCAAAAGTGAGAGTGGGAACAATCTCCGGCTCTTCAATAGCATTTTCAACATCGCTGCCGTTTACGATTTCAACAACCGTGTTGATAGCGGTTTCAACCTGTTGTTTATTGCTGACTGTTGCAATCTGCTTACCGGCATAATGAACCTTATATACAACACGCATTCCCGCAAACATAAAGCTTATGGCAATGGCAAAGCAGGAAACAACTGCAAACAAAGAAACGGTTACGGTTCTTGAATGAGCCGAAACTGCTTTAACAACACTATTAAAAGATGAAAGAGTTTTATTTTTTAAGCTGAATTTTAAAATAAAAAACATTCCTTTTTTAAGTATTTTCAATAAAGTTATATTTGTTACAATTTTGTAACCACATACATTATTATACCAACAACTCATAAAAATGCAAGTGTTTTTTATATTTTTTCGTTTTTCAAAACGCAAGAATCCCTAAGCAAAGGCATTTTTGAGCAATAAATTAACAGTTTGTTAAAATATTAAAACCGCGGGATATTCTCCCGCGGTGAAAAAAACGATCAGAAAAGTGACATCTGATTTGTATCCGGCAGGTCGCCGAGTGCGCCCATATTGTTAAGGTTTTCGATAATTGTTTTTGAAAAGCCTGCTTCGATTGCAAAATCCTCGCGGGAAACATAGT
>JAZUJA010000068.1:0-6091 GCA_045642495.1 Acutalibacteraceae bacterium | reverse complement strand
AATATGCAAATTTCTTGCTTATTTTTTTGTTAACTGAAAACACCATAGCATTACCCGTTATCCATGAGTATGGTTTTGTGAATGTTACTACTCCACAAGTTGAACCTCTACAAGTAATGGCTATCTGCGATTCTTCATGGTTGTACCTATTATAGTACCCGATCACTCCGTTGGCGCCATAAACCAAAAATCCGTATTCAGTCATTTCGGCTTCACTGATAGTATGAGGTTGATAAATATCACCCAATTCTTCAAATGAAGATACCATCCAATCAAAATTAGGCGCCAATAAACTTGATAAGTAGTATTTTTGTTTTTTCAAAAGGTTTGACTTAAAACTTTCCTGCAACTCAATCGCCTCGTCCCATTTCATAAGGATTTCGGCAATCTTTTCTTGCTCGTTTGTATCAGCAGGGTAGGCAATCGGCAATTTTTCAAGATTCCCACGCTGAATATGAACAACCGAATGACCTTGACCAAAACCGGCCTTTTTTCTTAAAGAATATGTCTGATATTGTTGGTATGCCAAAAACATAGGATTTACGGTTTTAGTATTGTACGTAATAATATCGCCGCCGGCATAGATGGTTTCGTCACCATTATAACAAACACATTTTCCGATTTCTTCAGCCGTTTCACCCGTTCCGGTAAATAAAAGAGTCCCTTTCTTAATGGGTTGACTTTCTTTTGCTGTTTTTTCGTCTACAAAATTCTGTGCTTTTTCAAAATGGAAGTTATTATATTTCATGTAGATATCACCATATCCAACGCAAGGCACTCCACTATCCGACATCTTGTCTCCTGGCAGACCTTTCCCTTTGCCGAATACACCTACATCAGCCAATTTTTGATCTGTTACCCAATCGCACGGAAAAACACCGAACTCGGTTTTCTTATAACCGTCCGGCACAATTCCGTTATTTATCTGTTCAATTCGTTGTTTAATTTCAGGTTTCATTAGTATTCTCCTCAAATAAAGCAACAAGTGAGTTTATAACACCCTTTAAGTTTTGCATTATTATTTTTAACTCATCAGAATCTAATGCACAAATATCTTTGCAAAGTTTCATTTTATCAAATGTTACTATTGTATTATCATCACCATAATCGCCCTCTTTAATGGTTGATACATAATACTTGGTTAAATCAATAGAATCGAATATAAGAGCATTTTCAATGCCTTTTTTCATTTTATTTTTTATAGGGAATATAGGTATTACCCGTGTATAAACATTATTTTTAACAAATTCCGTTCTTGAAGTGTCGCAATCAAACAAGCATACATTTTTATAAGATAAGTTTCGACCAATTAAAAATTGAACAGCCTTGTTTAAGGCGTCTTTTCCGGTGTTTTCCTCATCTTTTTCATTTTTCATATATCCAATCCACTCGAAATCAAAAGGCAGATTATAACCATACACTTCTACCGCCTTTTTGAAGTACATTTCATCAGTTCTTCCTTCAAGATAAACAACTGATTTACCAACAGAAAAGTTTTTGATTGAAAAAGCATCCTCAACAGCTTCAATCGAATTGCATTTGTAATATTCTTTTTTGTCGGAAACTACTATTTCGCCATTATCATTTCTTTCAAGAATAATAACTTTATCATTTTTACGATTCTTATTATGAATCACAAACGGTGAATGAGTTACTGTAAAGATTTGTGAAGATTGATGTCCTTCTTCATCAGTAAAGATGTTTTTATAATAGTCCATAATTTTTTCTTGCCAACTGGGGTGTAAACTGATTTCCGGCTCATCAATAAACACAAAAGCTCCGGTTAGAGCATTAACGTCTTTTAGCAAAAAACATCCACGATATACAATCTGTTTCTCACCAGAGCTTAACTGATCAATGGTGATTTCTTCACCGTTTTTTGTAAAGATAATATCTTTATGGCCATTTTGGTTTTTAACTTTATCATAATTTAGCGAATCAAACATCATATTAAATGCACGTGTAAATCTGGGCATTCGTTCATTAACTTGCAGTTCTTTTACTGATTTTTCTGGATTTGCCCTACATGCATATGATAAATCTGCATCATCTGATGCTTGAATGTCTATGATTAATTGCTTTATTTCTTTAGGAAGGTTTTGATTGGAACGCTTGCTTTCCGAAAAAGTATCTAAATCCAAACTTGTTACAGTTGCAATAGTATCACTTTTAAAGTTAATATCAACATCAGAAAAAATTCCGCTGAATTTATATTTGTTTTTAATGTCGGTGGTGCCAATAAATACGTTCATGCCATTGCCATCATTCACATATATGTATTTATCACGAAAATAATATTCTAGTTTGATTATTATATCATCATTGTTTTCAAACTCAATTTCAAATTCAAAATCAACATTATAATTAGCCACCTTGAATAATGCATTAAGAATAGTGCTTTTTCCAGTTCCGTTTTCACCCGCTAATATAATAGTATCAACAGTTTTACCATTTGCATCACAAAAATCCAATTCAAGATTCTTCAATACAGGATGATTATTAAATTTCACTTTGCGAATTTTATACATATAAAACTCCTCACTTCAATCCCAATTCTTTAAGATACTTGTCCATTTCGGCTTCAACGGCGGCAATTTGAACTTTCAAATCTGCTATTTCTGCGTTGACGGCATCAATATCTATGATTTCTTCTTCCTCAAATGTATCAACATAGCGGGGAATATTCAGGTTATATTCGTTTTCTTTAATTTCATCGAGTGTTGCAACGTGACTATACTTATCATTTTCTGCATTCTCACCATTGCGATATGCCTTATAGGTATCAACGATTTGGGCAATATCTTCATCACGAAGAAGGTTCTTCGCCTTATCTTTTTTGAATTGCTTGGATGCATCAATGAAAAGCACATCGGAATTGGCTCTGCCCATACGGAATACAATGATGCAGGCAGGGATAGACGTGCCGTAGAAAAGGTTTTCGGGAAGACCAATAACCGCGTCAATCAAATTCTTATCAATAATTGCCTGGCGGATTTTGCCTTCACTTGCCCCTCTGAACAATACACCGTGCGGTGCAACAGCGGCAATGCGTCCGTTTCCGCTCATACTTTTTATCATATGAAGCAAAAATGCCCAGTCGCCCTTACTTGCAGGTGGAACACCTAAGTCAAAACGGTGGAAGCGGTCAAGACCCGGTTCCATTTTAAACTCTTTCTTTTTGCCTTTTTTAGATTTGTCGGTTTCTTCATCAACTGAAACCTCACCACCGGGATTAAAACCAGAAGCCCATTTATCTAAACTGAAAGGCATATTAGCAACGATACAATCGAACTTCATTAAGTTGCCATCACTGTCAAGGTGTTGGGGGTTAGCAAGCGTATCTCCCCACTTGATATTGGCATCCTTAATATCATGGATGAACATATTCATACGAGCCATAGAAATAGAAGAATTGTTCTTTTCCTGACCGTACATCTGCACCTTATCAAAACCACCTTTTCTTGCGGCACGAATAAGAAGAGAACCAGAACCACAGGTCGGGTCATATACACGGTCGTTTTCGTGCGGATCGACAATCTGCGCCATAATTTCTGAAACCTGCTGCGGTGTAAAGAATGACCCTGCTTTTTTACCTGCCATTGTCGCAAATTCGCCAATCATATACTCATACGCATCGCCAATAATATCGGCAGGCACTTGGTTTTCGTTTACTTCTATATTGCTTGGGTGTAGGTCAAGGTCGGCAAAGTCGTTTAACAAATTACGGAGAATTGGATTTTTTTGTTCCTTCTTTCCAAGATTGCTTTCACTGTTAAAGTCGATTCCACGGAAAATGCCGTTTAAAATGGAATTTGAACTTTCAAGACCTGTAAGCGCTTCACTTATTTTTGTTCCCAAATCAGGAGCAAATTGATTTTCAAGAAGATAGTCAAAAGTGAATTCTTTTTTTAATGAAAAGGGAAGATTTGCGATTTGGCGTTCAAGACGGATTCCACTATAATCCTTTTCAAGTTTTTTTACTTCTTCATCAAATGTATCACTGAGGTATTTAACGAAGAACATTGAAAGAACATAATCTTTGTAATTGGAAGCATCGATGTTATCACGGAATGTGTTTGCCCCTGCCCACAATGCTCTTTTAATATCATCAAAAGTCGTTTTAGCCATTTTTATTTCCTCCGAGTTTTTTTATTGCTCTGTTTATGGTATAGTTCATTTTTATATTTTCAAGTTCGGCAAGCCGAGTTCTTTTCTTTTTCAGTTCAATTCCTTGATACCAAAGAAGCCCTAGTGCTTTTTGCGTTTCTGTATCAGGAATAGGTATGCGCATTTCTTCAAGATCGGTTCTGCTTATGGATTTCATAACAGCTCCAACCGAGCTTTCTTTTGACAAATTCCCGATTTGCTCGTTCAACACCATTGAAAGATATTTCGAATCAATCGCATCGTTTGGTGTAACAATAATAAGGTTATTACCGCAATAAACCTCATTATCAATATTATCTATATAGTTGACAAATGTAGGTGTAATTCTTTTAATTACGATGTCATTTTTATGCAATAACCAGTTTTCATCCGGCATTACATAATTGCTTGAAGCACTACCGTCAATTTTGTTATCTGCAAGAAAATTTGCGCAAACAAGCCAGTTTGTAGGTGTTATTGACGGCTTGGACCTCGATGGTGTAATTGTGCAAAAATTCACTTTTGCAACTTCACTTAATTTTTTGTGATTCATTTTCATCCTCTTTTAAAATAAAGCACAGTAAGATAGAATCCTGTGCCCGTTTCTTTAATATCTCGGCAAAGAACTGAGATTATCTGTTTTTATATTGTTTGAATCTGTTCTAAGATAAGAATTATCAACGACACGAACATCTTCGCCAACAATCCAATTACCGTTACGATAATACTTGGTCTTTGTAACATTAGGATGTTCCTTAATAAAATTAATCATTTCTCTCTTGGAACACTCATTTACAGCAGAAGAATATAGGTCATTAGTCCACTTCATTCTTGAAATGTATTCACATCCGTGTATGTCTTGTTCATAATGAACGGCATCAATATATACCATCAGTATGTTTTCTCCTTTCTAAAGATTTAACAAATAAGATGGCATCTTGACGAATTAATTAATATATGATATACTCTAAATGTCACTTTCGAGTATCAATAGATGCTCATCATAGACTTAGATTTCTATCAAATCTAAGTCTATTTTCTTTGTTGTAACCAATATACCACAATAATTCGTATTTGTCAAGTCTTTTTTTCGACATTTCTTATCGTTGTAAGTGTGTTACTGCGTTTTATTTTGGCATATGGTGGTAGTTCACTTCTAATAACATCAGATCTTAACCGCCACTAAATGATAAGGTATTCTATTTTCTTATGTATAAATCAGTTCACGGTTTACTATATTAGTAACCCTTGCTCGAATATTGTTCATCCTACCAACCCATTCCATTTGATTCTCTGCTTTGAGTTGTTCGGTGATGCCTTCGAATTCGGCATACTCCTTGATTAGTTTCTCGTACATCTCCTGTGCGTCTCTATCCACTTGGGTTAAATGGCTTTTAAGTGTACCATCCATCCGCATAACATTGATCACGGTGGGATTATACTTTTTCAAATAGTCATAATGACGTTGTCCCCAAATACCGATTTTTGAAATAAATTCATCTCTCATATTCTTACACTCACTTTCTTTGACGGTGCATCGATGATTTTTATAAGTAACTCATCAACAAGCTCAATCGGTTTGTCCTGTTCGATATAAACATTTCTTGCAGTATTAATACAACCGATTAGCAGACGGTACTCAAAATCATCCAACTGCACTTTGTGTTTAACATCTTTAATTTTCATAAAGCATTCCTCCTTTGCTGATTTTATTTTACAGCAAGAGAGCTCATAATTGAAATGTGCGTTTACTTGAATATGATTGTACGAACTAATATGTTTTTCTAAATCCCTTATGAACATCCGTACCAAAAGTCCTAAATTGAACCGTAAGGTTTGGTTTAGGACTTTTTTCATTTACAGTTACAAGACTTGAAAAGCCGTTAAGAAAACAGTCCGGTGGACTGTTTTTAGGCGGGTTCCGTGCCGACCATAGTCGGGCAAG
>JAZUJA010000067.1:0-33335 GCA_045642495.1 Acutalibacteraceae bacterium | reverse complement strand
TTTTTGTCTTTCAAAATGATAACAAAAGCTGTAACGGCAATTGCGAGAATACCGGCAGCTGCCGTAATCGTTCCGATATTGTTTGTGATCCAGGTAATCATAGCAAACTCCTTTCCGCTTTTACGAAACCTTTATCTTTTTGGTCAGCTTGGTGGATTCCTTATAGGGACGGACGAGCATCCAAATCATAAATCCAAGCACAATAACTGCGGCAATGAAATTCTTCATCTATCAAGGTTATCCCCAAATCACAAACGACTTTTTTAAGCGGTTTTTTCATAGATTTCATCATAGCGGAAGTGCCAAAGCATGCTATTTTTTCGATTTTATCCTTGTTCTCTTTCAAAAAACGCTTTACATTCTCATCAACATCAAAAGCATAATAAGAACAGCCCAAAAACAGTACATCCGCCTTTTCTTCAAGCGGTGTGTCCAAAGAGACGGCAGATAGCGCCAATGTTTCGCCGATAGCTTTTGCAAGTTTTTCGGTGTTGCCGGATCTTGTGTAATAACGGATTGCAATATTCATTTTATAATTCTTTCATTTAATCAAAGATTATCCATCAACTTATGAAGAATGCGGTGCAGTGACATAGCATCCTCAAATGAGAGCGGAACGCAAGCACCGATCTTTGCAGGGATTGTTGCCGCGCTTTCACGCAGAGCCATTCCCGAATCGGTTATAACTGCAAAAACATCCCTTTTATCCGTTTCAGAGCGCTTTCGGGCAACAAATCCTTTTTTTTCCAAAGCGTTAAGAACCGGCGTTAAGGTTCCCGAATCAAGAAACAGCTTTGTTCCGAGATCCTTAACCATAATCTCTTTTTGCTCCCACAAAACCATCATCGTGATATACTGTGTATAGGTCAGATTTATTTCATCAAGAAACGGTTTATATTTCTTTACAATCTCTCTTGAAACAGCATACAACGGAAAGCATATTTGATTATCAAGCTTTAGCATTTCATAAGAATCATTCATCATCGTCATCTTCTTCTAATAAAGATTTATAATTTGGGTCTTTAGATGCAATCAAAGCGGCTCTTACCGCTTTTGCGAGCTGATCGGCGCAAGAAGTTCCCCTTCTGCCGCAGGTGATGCCGGAGAGCTTTTGCTCGATTTGATCAACACTGCATCCTTCAAGCAACACGGGGACAGTTTTCAAGTTACCGTCACAACCGCCCATAAATTGAATGTTTTTTACAATTTCACCGTCAAGATCAAGGCTTATAAGCTTTGAACAGGTATTCTCAGTTAAATAATCAAAATGGAACATTTAAAGCATCCCCTCGATTTTAGCATGAATTTTTTTGATATCAGCAGTGGGTTCAAAACGGGCAACGATATTGCCTTCATGGTCAATTAAGATTTTGGTAAAGTTCCATTTGATGTTTCCGTTATTTTTATAATCTTTATCCATTTTCTTAACAACGGGACGGAGGATCAAACCCATAGCACCGTCAAAACCTTCGAACTTTGTATTTGAAGTTATCCACTGATAAAGCGGAATGGCATTCTCGCCGTTAACATCAACCTTTGAATACTGCGGAAAAGTGATACCGTATCTGCCGGTGCAGAAATCGTGAACCTCTTCATCCGTTCCGGGCGTTTCATTGGCAAACTGATTGCAAGGGAAATCCAAAATCTCAAAGCCTTGATTTTTAAACTCTTCATACATCTCTTGAAGTTCTGTATATTGCGGCGTAAATCCACAACCGGTTGCCGTGTTCACAACCAAAAGCACTTTTCCGCGGAAAGTGGACAAAGAAACATCCTCGCCGTTTTGCGTTTTTACAGTAAAATCATAAATGTTCATAACAAACACCTCTTACAATTAGTTTAACTCAATCAATTGAGCTAAATTGATTATACAATGTAAGCAAGCCTTTGTCAAGTGTTTTTTATCCCTCACCCTTTTTATGCCTGAATTGCATCTTAAAAAGGCGGATGTAACTTTCAAAATGCAAACCCGATCGGCATAATAAAAAAATACCGACCGGGTTTTAAAAATCGTCAAGCTTTGCTTTTTGCAAATTTATATCCCATAACAACTATCCACATATACATAATCGTTTTTGGAAGCATAAGCATTCCTATCATGGGACTTACATCAGCCCACAAAACAACGGGAATATAAAAAACAAAACTTAACAAAACGGCAAGCCACATAAATTTAAAGTGTTTATCGCGCGCATTTTTAAAATAGATGCAAACGGTTATTATTCCGATAATCAAAAACGGAATATTTCTGTATACACCCCATAAAACAGGTGCAGAACCTGTCCAATCATTTTGCGGAAAAAAACACAAACCGATTCTTATAACCGAAAGGATAATAAAAATACTGCGCAAAAGAATATTTCTTTTTTCATAACGCATTTCATAAATAAAATAAAGAATCACATAAAAAACAGTCATTGTAACCGATGTTACAAGTTTCCCTATGCCCAAAGAAAACGAATAATCTCCGGTGGGATTTATCGCAGCGATTATCCTCGGGACCAAATGAAAAGCATCGCCGAAAACAAGAACAAGGGTCATAACACCGAAAAGCTTTATCAGTTTTTTTCCTTCGCTTTTTGCGATGATTTTAAATCCCAAAACCGATGTGAAAATAAGATAAAAAACGCAAAAAACAGCTTCCATTATTTTACCCAAAAATATTCCTCCTTTTTTGCCGTTTATAAAAAACAGCCTTCAATTTGCATTGAAGGCTGATAATATCAGTTAAGCAAAGCGCGGTCGTTATTAAATTCCTGACCTGTTGCAAGTGAAAACTTATTAAGCAACATTTCAACAGTGAGGTTTTTCTTTTCCTCGCCGGAAATATCAAGAATAATCTTTCCGTCCTTTAACATAACAAGGCGGTTGCCATAATCAATGGCATCACGCATATTATGGGTTATCATAAGCGTTGTGAGTTTGTTTTGCTCAATGATTTTCTTGGTTATTGCAAGAACCTTTGCGGCAGTTTTAGGGTCAAGAGCCGCAGTATGCTCATCAAGAAGGAACAAACTCGGATGATTAAGAGATGCCATAATAAGGGTTATTGCCTGACGCTGACCGCCCGACAAAAGGCCAACCTTTGTTGTAAGGCGACTTTCAAGGCCCAATTCAAGCTGAGCTAAAAGCTGCTTGAATTCTTCACGCTCTGCAGAGGTTATACCCCAACGCAAACCGCGCTTTTTACCGCGGCGCATCGCAAGTGCTAAGTTTTCTTCGATCTGCATACTGGCAGCAGTGCCAACCATAGGATCTTGGAAAACTCTGCCCAAAAAGGAAGCTCTTTTATACTCGGGCATATTGGTTATATCAACACCGTCAACCAAAATTTTACCCTGATCGGGTTTCCAAACACCGGCAATGGCATTAAGCATTGTGCTTTTTCCTGCACCGTTACCGCCGATAACGGTAACAAAGTCACCGTCTTCAAGTTTAAGGTTTAACCCGTTAAGAGCAACCTTTTCATTAACAGTGCCGGGATTAAAAGTTTTCTTCAAATCAATAATTTCAAGCATAACTCACACCCCTTTTGCCTTTGCGAAATAAGTTTTCTTCCAATAAGGAATGGCAAGGAATACAGCAACAACCAATGCCGAAAGCATTTTAAGAAGGTCTGCATCGAGGCCGAGGAAGATAACCGTTTGGTAAACCATCCAATAGATAATTGCGCCGACAACAACGCTTAAAAGCATCACAAAGAAGCTTATATGGAATCTTGAAACAACTGCTTCACCGATAACAACTGCCGCAAGGCCGATAACGATAGCGCCACGGCCCATGCTGACATCGCTGAATCCTTGATACTGACTTAAAAGTGCACCCGAAAGAGCAACAATTCCGTTTGAAAGAGCAAGGCCGAAAACAGTTGTAAACTTTGTGTTTATTCCCTGCGCGCGGCTCATCTTAAGGTTTGATCCGGTAGCACGGAGAGAAGCACCGAGCTCGGTTCCGAAAAACCAATAAAGAATTGCAACGATAAAAAGAACAAAACCGAGTAAGATAATAATTGAAGAAGTTAAACGGCTTTGGGTTACTATGGACGGGAACTGGCGTGCAGAAAGCGGAATATTTGCTTTGCCCATTATTTTAAGGTTTACAGACCATAAAATAAGCTGCGTTAAAATACCCGACAAAATTGCGGGAATTCCCAAAAATGTATGGAACAAACCCGTAAGCAATCCTGCAAGACAACCGCATATAAGTGCGATAAACATAGAAAGCCAAACATTTACTCCGTTTGAAACAAGCACGGCACAAACGGCACCGCCGGTGCAGATTGATCCGTCAACCGTAAGATCGGCAACATCCAAAACCTTATAGGTTATATAAACGCCGATTGCCATTATACCCCACACAAGACCCTGTGCGACGGCACCCGGCAAAGAACCAAGCCAATATAATAACATTGTTTTCTCCTATTATTTCTCTTCTATTTTAACATAGTCTGAAGGAACGGTGAACTGCAATTCTTCACATTTAATTGCATTGTATTTCTTGGTAGCAGGAGCATATTCAATAGCCATTTCTTCTACCTTAGCTTCGCCTTTCAAAATCTTAGCAGCCATTTCACCGGTCTTTTTGCCGAGGTCATAGTAGCTGATAGAAAGTGTAGCAACACCGCACTGAGCGCAGATGCCTTCTTCGCCTGCGATTACGGGAGTCTTGTCGATAGCACCGTTGATTGTTGCAGCGCAGCTTGCAGCTGTATTATCGGTGGGGATATAGATTACATCACTTGCAGCAGCACAAGCACTTGCAACAGATGCTACATCGTTAGAGTCAGAGAAGGGGAACTCTGTGCAGGTAATGCCCTTCTTTGAGAGTTCTTCTTTAACAAAATCAACCTGATAACGAGAGTTTGCCTCTGCAGAGCAGAAGAGCAAGCCAACGTTTTTAGCTTCGGGATAAAGTTCGGTGATCATAGCAGCCTGCTCATCAAGAGGAGCTAAGTCAGATGTGCCGGAAACGTTGGTACCAACAGTTCCGTTGAAGTCCTTAAGGCCCAAAGCAACTGAATATTCAGTGATGGAAGTGCCCAATACCGGAATGGTGGAGGTTGCATCAGCAGCTGCCTGCAAAGCAGGAGTAGCGTTAGCAAGCATCAAGTCAACATTCTTTGTAACGAAATCGTTTACGATTGTAGCACAAGCTGTTGCTTCACCCTGAGCATTCTGTTCGATGAATTCGATTTCATCACCGAATTCTTTTTTAAGTGCATCCTTAAAGCCCTTTGTTGCAGCATCAAGTGCTTCATGCTGAACGAGCTGGCAAATACCTACGGTGTATTTAGCCTTGTTTGCATCATTGGTTTCTTTCTCGCCGCAACCTGCAAGTGAAATCATGGAAAGAACACACGCAATTGCAACAACGAGAGCGATAATTTTTTTTGCTTTCATGTTAGTAACTCCTTTTTTGTTTTTAATAAAATATTGAAAATCCAAAAGCTTGGATTTAACAATAAAAATAAAGGCAGAGTATGGAAATACCCTCACTTTGATAGTATATCATCGGTTATTATTATTGTCAATAAAAATGCAGAAAAAGAGACCTTTTTTAAACCAAAAATATATAAAAAAGGATAAAACAATTAAAAATGACATATTTATGCGAAAATCGACAAAACATAATAACAATTTTAATATAAGGCTTAACCCTTAAAGAGTTAAGCCTTAGCTTTGGAGCAGGCAACGGGAGTCGAACCCGCCTTGTCAGCTTGGGAAGCTGAAGCTCTACCGATAAACTATGCCTGCTTTTTATATTTTTCACCCGTCAGCGCTTCAAACGATGACTTGACCGCCTGCTCACTCATATCGCAGGAAAGCAGATAAACGGGAACTTTTGCCAAAATGTCATTCAAAATGCCAAGCGTTGCCGCCAAAGCGACGGGATCTTTTGGGATATATATTTGATTCATAAGCGCGGAAACTGCCTTTTCGGGCGACAGTTTTTCGGTTTTATTATCCGTTCCGCGTTTTATTATCGTTATGGCTCCGATAGGAGCACTTGTGTTTTTCTGCCACCCCTCTTTACCTGCCCAGGGTGTGCCGAAAACGGTTGGAACGCCGTCAAGACTTATTATCGGCTTGTCGCCGTTTATTATTCCGACCTTTTCGCCGATAAACTTTCGCCAAAGCTTGATATGGGTGGTTTTGCCGGTTGTGCTGGGCGCTGTGAAAATATATGCTTTTCCGCCGTAGGATATTGCAGCACCGTGAAAAACAGCCTTTTTCAAAGCGGGAAGCTGCTCGGCAATAGTTCGATAAAGGCACAAAACTTCCGCCGATTCTGCCGTAGCACCGGGCACAAGGGATAACTCATTCAAAACCTCAGCCTCGGTTGTTGAAGCTATGATTTTTTCATTTTCATCGCAAATATAATCTTTGCAAAAATTTGCAACATAATCTCTGCGATAAAACACCTTTATCGGTGTTTCGGCAAGTTTCATAACAAAGCTTTTTTCCATAACTATCTCTCTTTTTTACTGAAATCTCGGAGTTACGCCAAGATGGGTTTGACATTCGTTAAGTCCGGGAGCCACAATTTGTTTTGTTCGCTCATACGAAGCCGCCGACTTTGATGCGGCGCTTCCCGAAAGACCGTATTTTTCCGCGCCGGCATTTTCGTTTTCAAGCGGATACATTGTATAGATATAGCCGCTTCCTCCGGAATACTTATTGCACCATGTTGGGATAATATCAACATTGGAAATCGCAACCGAGCCATCGGAATACTTATCAATATAATAATAGAAAAGAACGCCATCCTCGGTATGTCCCGTTGTGCATTCGGGATGCATTATTTCCTGACGCTGATTGGAAACGGAGTTACCCATTGAATAAAGGCAATATGTTACATGCGAACTGTCTTCACTTGTAAGAAGTGCCATAGGCTGAACAACATGGGGATGTCCGCCGATGATAATATCAACGCCCAAATTGCAAAGCTTTTGCGCTATCGTTTCCTGCCAGGTGTTTTGTTTAAGCTGATATTCTTCACCCCAATGCATATAGAAAACAATAGTGTCTGCCTTTTGCTTTTTCATTTCCTCTATCGTTTTTTGAGCATCGGCATAAAATTCTTCTATTCTTTCATAACTGAATGAGTTGACAAGGTTATTCGCCTGCTCTGAAATGATATTGCCGTTAAGCGATTTTCTGCCGGGAGTTTGGCAGGTGTTTTCATAAGTGTAGCAAGCCATACCGATTTTAACACCCTCAACATCTTTTACAACAAAGCGCTGATCCTCCTCGGTTTCACGAGTTCCTACAAAATCAAGATTATATTCTTTGATTTTTTGAACGGTTCTTTTAAGACCCGCAAGTCCGGTATCATAGCAATGATTATTTGCCGTAAGCAACAGATCAAGTCCCGCGTCCTTTATGCTGTCAAGCAGACTGTCGGGCGTATTAAAAGCGGGATATCCGAGATAAGCGCCGGATTCACTTCCGCCGAGTGTAACTTCAAGATTGATAACACTTAAAGAACTATCATCAAAATAGGCTTTCGCCGCTTTGAAAAAATCGGAGAAATCATAACTGCCGTCTCCCCGTTTAGCACCGGCGAGAACGGGACTGTGCACCAAAATATCGCCGGTTGAAACAACCTTTGCGGTTGAAACGATATACGGCTCTGTTTCGGACGAAACAGAGGAACTATTAGAAGTTGAAGCGGGAGAAAACGCAACATTTGAAACAAATTTAATTCCGAGAACGATTGCGGAAATAATAACGACCGCCGCCGCGGCAACGCAACACAGGAATATATTTCTTTTTCTGATTGCTTGTTGTCTTTTTGTTCTTTTAGCCATAACTACCTCACATAAACAAACATAATCCTATCGGCAAAAACACTGCCGGAAGAAGATTCATGATTTTTATTTTAGTTATTTTAAGAAGATTTAACGATAACGCCAGAATAAGCAGAGATCCCACAACCGACATGTGCGCAACTATTCTTTCGCTTAAAACCGGTGCGAGATATGACGCAAGAAGTGTTAATCCGCCTTCTAAAATAAGGATCGGGATAGCGGAAAACATAACACCGAAGCCGAATGACGAAGCAAATATAACAGAGGTTATAGCATCGATAAGCGACTTTGAATAAAGTGTTGCATTATCGCCTTTTATGCCCGATTCGATAGAGCCGATAACGGACATGGCACCGACACAGAAAACCAGGGTTGCCGTTACAAATCCTTCGGAAAACTTTGATTCGCCGCCCTTTGAGATTTTTGCCTGAACGCTATCGGAAAATTTATTCAAAAGTCCGTCAAGATCAATAAGCTCACCGATAACGGCACCTATTGCCATTGAAATAACAACAACCAAAATATTTATATCAGATACAATCAAACCCGAAATCGCGATAAAAAGAACGCAAAGGCTGATACCGTGCATAAGATTATCGGAAACGCGGGCGGGAATTCCCTTTTTAAGCAAAAGACCGAACACCGTTCCGATAATTATAACAAGCGCATTAACAACTGCGCCGCTTTTTATGATATTAAATAACAAGTATCACACCCCCATATAGAAACTATGATATACCAAACTCCGCTAAAAATCAATAAAAAAATCCCTCCCGGATATACCGAGAGGAAGGATTTTTCATATTTACGGAACAATGGTAAACTCAGCACCGTTATTGAAGATGTGACGGAGCGAATATGCCCACAAATAAAGATCGAAAAATGTTTGACAGCGATATTCTTCCTTACCGAGTTCTTCAATACCTTTTGTTGCAATTTCATAAGCCTCTTCAAAACGGCCTTGATATTTTGCAATTAAAATATCGGCATCAAGATTTAACACCTTTAAGAAGAAGTACATATTCTGCCACAAAACGGTTTGAGAATGAATGGGAGACCACTCATTTTCCTTAACAACGGGAAGAAAATCTTCAGCCGCCTTTTTCCATTGCTTTGCTTTTTCGAGAACATAAGGATCATCAAAAGAATTGCCGAGCTTGAGTCTTCTTCTTGAATGAATTTCAAAAAGATGATTTGTCATTCTTTCATCGGAAATACCGTTAAGGAAATCAAGCACCTTTTTATAGTTTTCACCGAAAGCATGACTCATATAATCGGTTTCAAGATCTTCATA
This sequence comes from Acutalibacteraceae bacterium, assembly GCA_045642495.1. GTDB lineage: Bacteria > Bacillota > Clostridia > Oscillospirales > Acutalibacteraceae > UBA737. The sequence continues at coordinate 24,231 of JAZUJA010000067.1, read as the reverse complement.
TTTTATTGACTTATCGAAAAGAACCTCGCCGATAAGCGTTTGAGCAAAGCCGGAAGGCATAAAGTTTCTCGGAGTTGAGTCCTCAATAATACCGTCAAGCTGATTGCTTTTAAGTCCCTGAATATCTTTATAAAGACATTTTGCCAAGAACTGATAACTCGGATCATAAGCCTGGAGCATCCAAAAATGATACTCATAAACAAAGCAATCGCCCTGAAAGCCCTTGCGCCAATCCTCATAATAAGCAAGACATTCTGCCATTCCGACCGGGAATTTAAGATGATTTCGCTCATACGGGAATTTGCGGCTATGATCTGCCTTCATACCAAAGTTCTCAATATATGTTCTTGTATGCGGAGCAAAGAGCATTGTAAAGCGGTCTTGATTGATAAGACGCTCTTTAACGGGAGCCCAGGTTGTATCATAGTAAGAAATGAAAACAAGGTGGGTATCAAGATTTCGAGCGGTAAGCTCGGCATCAATTTCGTTAAGAAGAATTACATACCAATCAGCCGTATCCTTTTTAACACACTCTTCACATTCGCAATGATTATTTCGGTTATCCGAAAGCCAGATATGAAGAAAATCAACATTATTCTGGCGTTCGGCATAATCGACAATATAATCCACCATAATTTTACGGGCTTTGGGGTTGGACATACAAACGTTGGTGTTCATCGGGTTTCCGGTGAAAAGTTCTCTAACGCCGTTAATCTGTGCAAGAAACGGACGCGCCTTTTCAAGAATTTCCTCGGGAACATCATCAACCTTGCCCCAACCGTGAGTATCCATTCCGAAAGGAAGAACCGTCCAGCCGTGACCCATATCGTGGAAAAGCAAACCTCTTTTTTTGATTTCAACTTCGCATTCGCGTTTCCACTGCAAAATCTGATCTTCGGTTGCTTTTTCATTAGGATAACGGTGGTTAAAATTATGCTCATACCAACGCTGATAATAAACGTGCGGTATATCAAATTCAAGCATATAGCAGTTCATACCGATTTTCGGCATAAAATCAATAGCATCAAGGTAATGCTGCTGAGAAGTTGCACCCTCATTGCACTGACCTCTGTATCTATGATCTGCCATCTTATGATACTTCTGCGCTTCAACCTTTTTAACGGGAATGGACTCGCCGTCAATTCCGGGGAAAAGGAAACGACAGTCGTTTAGTTTAAGATATTTATAAACCGCAAGAAGAACACTTCTTACATTAGAACCCGCAATGATGCCTGATTGTTCATCGGTATCGATATGAATTATATCGTCGAGGCGAACATTTCGAGCTTCGCTGACATCAAGACCGAAATCCTGCATAATGCCAAGACGAAAACCGTCCTTTGCATCGGGATTATATTCAATCTTGATTTCACCCTCGCGCGGCATCATCATACGGAGATATTTTTTAAGCTCTTCAGCCGCAAAATCAACTGTAGGATCGGATGTGATTTTATAAATCTTAAACATTAGACTGTCTTCTCCTTAAATCTAAAAAACTATATTAGTAGCCAACCTTTTCCCAGCACTCAAACGGCTGTGCGATTTCATCGCTTACATAAACCTGAGTGGGAAGGAGCTGAAGCATAGAGCTCGGAACTTCGGGAGTAACCGGAGCGTGAAGAACAAGACGAGAAGTCATTCTCTGCCATGAAGAGAAGGTTGCGAAGGTCTGGAGTGCATGAACTTCAATTCTTTCCTTAGCATGCTTAACATCGAACGGGCCGATTGTAGCTGCCTTGGGCGGTACTGCTGCAACATAACCGGAGCAGCCGAATACACCGTGGAGAGAGTTCTGAGCAACGGTAAGAGGATGGAGTTCGCAAATCTTTGCTTTCTGCTCGAAATACTTATCCATATCCCATGTGCCGTCAGCCTTCTTAGCAACGTCCATCCAATCGGGCATCGGATCAACGAAAGCCATGTGACCGGTCCAGCCGGGAGATGAGCTCAAAATGTCAACGCCGCCGTTGCCAACTTCAACCATTGTATCAGAATAATGATCAACGTTTTCATTGGTGAAATAGTGAACATTTTCAACAGGCATACGGAGATCTTCATCGATCTGCATGAAGAAATATTTGAAGAGAGAATGGCCGAAACCGCCCTGATATGTAAGGGGAGCGATATTGCCATCTTCATCTGCCCACTCGTCTTCTGCGAAGAGATGTACGTTTCTGCAGTTTACACGGTGATAGTTGATAAGCTGAGCAAGCGGAATATAGGTTTCCGGCTCAGGGTTGCCGAGGAGGAGAGATACGGTTTTGTTTTCAACATCAGATTCTTTGATCTTGTTGAAAAGTGTTGCGATAAGAACAGGATGGGGGTTCATCATAACTTTGATGTTGAAATCTTTGTTATGCCAAGCCTCTCTCTGTTCGATTTCTTTGCCGGAAAGCTTGCGAACTCTTTCGCATACCTCACGGTCTTTGAAGGGGACATAGTAGCCCGGTTTGAAGTTAAAATCTTCTGCCGGATCAAGTTTCGGGATGTTCATTTTACAATACTTCCTTTCAAAATAACTTTTTTAATATTAATTTCACCGTCGCAAATGACGAGATTTGCCAAAGCATTTTTCTTAATTTCTCCGAGATCATCTTTATGGAGAAGTTTTGCGGGGTTATATGAAGCAAATGTGAAAGCATCGGTAATATCGCAACCGGTATGCTTCATAAAGTTACGAACAGCGATATCAAGGGTAAGCTTTGATCCCGCAATTTCACCTTCAAAATCGAAGTTGATATCGGTTACGCCTTCATAACCTTCGGGAATAGGACCATCGCAAACAAAGGCATCGGATATAAGAATAACTCTGTCTCTGCCCTTTATTTTGCGAACAAGTCTTAACATATAGGGATCAACATGAATTCCTCTTGAATCGCAAATAAGTTCCGCATAAATACTGTCATTCATCCAAACTGCTTCATCAACACAAACTCCGCGACATTCGGGATATTTTGCGAGTGTGCCGGTTGCATTGGTATGGTGTGTGGCATTGCGAAGGCCGAGCGGAATGAGCTTTTCAACCATATAAGGATCGGCTTCACTGTGTGCTACCGAGAAGCATGGATCGGGATTGCCCTTCCTTACATAGTTTATAAACTCCTCAATACCCTCTCTTTCGGGAGCGACGCACCAAACGAGCGCGTCTTTACCGAGTGCATCAACTATATCGGCATAATCATCCTTATTGATCGGGCCTTTCCACGCGTTCTTTTCGCGATCGCAACCAAACTTAGGATTTAAGTAAGGTCCTTCCATATAATAGCCCAAAATATTATCGGCCTTGCCCTCATTTCTTGCCTTATTGATAAGCGCAATAGCATCAAGATACTGCTGTTTATTAAGATTGAAATAAAGAGCCGGCAAAACACTGGTTACACCGTGAGCCAAGCAAAAATCCGCTGCCTCTTCAGGCTGCTCATAAAACCAACGTGTACCGTCGGAATGGGTATGTATATCAATCAAACCGGGACCTACAAACTGACCTTCGGCATCAATAACCTCTGCCCCATCGGGAATAGAAAGTCCAACACCGAAATCAACTATTCTTTCGTTTTCAATAAGAAGAACTGCATCTTTCAAAACTTCGTCATGAAGAACAAGAGAAGCGTTTTTAATTGCTAACATCATTTTCATCCTTTCTTTGAATTTGAAGACCATCTTTTCTTATATTCCGAAATAGTTGTATGGAAATACTTTTGGAAAATTCGACTTACATAGTTGGGATCTGAAAACCCGACCTGCTCGCCTGCTTCAGCAATAGTATAATCATATTTTCTTATAAGATCGGTCATATAAGAAAGCTTGGTTCTGTTAATATATTCAACAAGGGGTAAACCCTCGCTTGCAGAAAAAATATTTGTTAAATAGTTTTTGGAAATTCCAACCTCTGCCGCAATATCGGAAATTCTGATATTTTCGGAAATATGCGCCGCGATATAGCGCTTTGCTTTTTTGCAATGGCGGCGATTTCCGGGAGCCACCGTATCAATTCCACCGGTTGAAAGAACAAGTTCTTGCAAATCGGCAATAAGTCCGTAAAAATCACGGCATTCCTTAAAAAAACTTTTCTTTGTGAATGCTGTTTCACTGTTTGCAATAAAGCGAATCTGCCTTATAATATCCGCATTATTTTTGGAAGGCGGAATGATTATAGGAAAAACAAAACGGTCCTTACTGGTGGGGACGGGATTATCGGTTTCGCTTTTTTTGGCGCGGATAAGAAATTCTGCGGAAGTGTGGCAATGAAGCCCTTTATTCAAGGCGGCGATTTCAAGCTTTGCATCAGGCGGAATTATGAAAATACTGTTTTCTTCGGCATAATATGTTTTATCTGCGCAGGAAAAAGAAAGCGGATTTTGTTCAACAAATCCAACCTCTAAAACTCCGCCGTATTCCGGTGTGTCGCCGTAAATTCCATAGCCCTCACTTGAAAGCTCATAATGATAATTGGTTCTGACAAGAGAATGAGCAAAAGCAACACGCTCAAAAGACAATATTTCAAGTTCCGTGAAATTAGCCATTTATTTCGCCCCTTTCCCTTTACAGTATAACAAAACATAAAGGGAAAATAAACATTAAAAATCAAATTTTATGGACAATTTAAAGATAATTTACAAAAAGGTAATAAAAAACCGCTTTATAAAAGCGGCTTTTTATTTTCATATTTACAGTATAACTTGTCAACGATAATACTCGCAAGCAATCCTATGCCTATACCAAGTATCGCGCCCGCAAGAACATCGGTAGGATAATGCATATAAAGATACAGTCTTGAAAAGCCGACTACCGCCGCCACCAAAAAGGCAAAAATGCCTATTTTTTTATAGCGAATAAAAATAGCGGTTGCGCCTTCAAAACAAACGACCGTATGACCGGATGGAAAAGAATAATCTATTTCTTTTTTTGCAAGCAGATGTGCCGCAGTATTAAAATCATAAGGTCTTATTCTGCCGACTATATTTTTAAGGCAAAGATTGCAGATAATAACGCCTAACAAAAGGGAAAGCGCCACCGAAAAACCGAGCTTTCTTGTTTTCTTAAAGCACATAAGGATAATCGCAAGAGCGATCCAATAAATGCCGTAATCCCCGCCGATTACAGTAATATAGCGCATCAAAACATCAAGTTTTGCGCAAGCAAATGTATCGTGAATATAATCTAAAATTTTAATTTCAAAAGCGTTCATTATTTAAAGAAAAGCGGAAGTTTTTCAAGAAAAACTATATCCGTTCTGTCGGCTGCGTCGCCCTCAGCAAGAAATGCGCAGGCGCAGGCTTCAATTCCTTCAACAGCTGAAATGAGTTTTCTGACCGATTCAAGTGATTCACCGGTGCTGATAACATCGTCAACGATAAGAACCCTTTTGCCTTTAAGCATATTTACTTCGGTTTCGCCCAAATAAAGTCTTTGCTCGTGAGCGGTGGTTATGGAATTAACGGCAACCGAAACACTGTTGCGCATATAAACCTTTTCACCCTTGCGGATAACAACATAAGGCTTGCCGGACTGTCTTGACATTTCATAGGCAATCGGAATGCTTTTAGCTTCGGGAGTTACGATAATATCAAACTCGGGAACACGGGAAAGAAGCTCTTTTGATCCGGCTATCGTAAGCTCAACATCGCCGAAAATGATGAAAGCGGCAATATCAAGCTTATCGCTTACGGGGAACTTTTCAAGTTTTCTTTCAAGTCCGGCGATTTTCATAGTATAAAATTCTGACATTTATATTCAATCCTTTCGATATCAGCCCGGAGGCCACTGAAGATTTCTGCGCGCTAAAAGATGGAAATGGATGTGACCTACGGTCTGTCCGCCGTCTTTTCCGCAGTTGTTTACAACTCTGAACCCATTTTCAAGGTTGTTTTCTTTTGCGATTTTTGCTATTGCCTCATATATCTTTGCGATATAATCGCTGTTTTCCGCGGTTATTTCCGCCGCGGAAGCGATATGAATCTTCGGAACGACTATCGCATGGAACGGAGCCTTAGGGTCAATATCGGCAAAAGCATAAACAAATTCATCATCATAAATTTTTGTTGAGGGTATTTCGCCCTTTATGATTTTGCAAAACAAGCAATTTTCCATTTATATCACCCTTTTACATTTTCTTCAACAAATGCTAAAACACCTGCGAGTGCTTCATCAATCTTGGTAGCATCCTTGCCGCCTGCCATTGCGCTATCCGGTTTGCCGCCGCCGTTACCGCCGGTTACGGTAGCCGCTGCGCGAACGATATTTCCTGCATGGGCGCCCATTTTAACCGCTTCTTTTCCGCAAGCACAGCAGAAGGTTACTTTTTCGCCGTTTACTGCCGCCAAAACGCAAACAGAAAGCGGGTTTTCAGCCTTTATCTTATCGGTCATACTTCTTAGTTCATCGGGTTTTACGCCGTTAAACTTTGCAGTAATAACCGAAACACCGTTTATTTGCTTTGCATCATTTAATATATCATTAACTTTTGATGCCGCAAGTTTTTCTTCAAATGCCTGAGTTTTCTTAATTTCATCCTTAAGCTGAACGCTCATGGCATTTATTTTTGCGGGAACATCGTTTATATTGCTGCATTTAAGCATACCTGCGGATGTTTCGAGAAGGTTTTTATAATCATTTATAAGTTTTACAACATTTAAGCCGGTCACCGCTTCAATTCTGCGAACACCTGCGGCAACGCCGTTTTCGGAAATAATTCTGAAAAGACCGATATTGCCGGTGTTTGCAACATGAGTACCGCCGCAAAATTCAACAGATGCCGTGCCTGCGCTTACAACGCGAACGGTTTTACCGTATTTTTCACCGAAAAGTGCCATTGCGCCGAGCTTTTTAGCCTCTTCAATAGGCATTTCGCGGCTATCAACAACATTTGCCGCAAGAATCCAGGTGTTAACATTTTCTTCAACGGCTTTAACTTCCTCATCAGTAAGTGCGCTGAAATGAGTGAAATCGAAACGAACGGCATTTTCGTTAACAAGCTGACCTGCCTGCTCAACATGAGTGCCGAGAACCTTGCGGAGAGCCGCCTGAAGCAAATGTGCCGCGGTATGATTGCGGCGGATAGCATCTCTTCTGCAAACATCAATGCTTACCTTTGCGCATTCGCCTTTATTAACAACACCGACCGCTTCGCCGATATGCATTATTATACCGGATGCGTTTTTCTTTGTGTCAACAACCTTAAACTCACCGTTTGCGGTTTTAATAACACCGGTATCGCCGACCTGACCGCCCGATTCGGCATAGCAAACCGTTTTATCAAGAACGATTATTGCCTTGCCCTGCGCAGATTCGGTATGCTCACCGTTTACAACAACATCAATGATTTGAGCTTCGGTTTCAACCTTTTGATAGCCTTCAAAAACAGTAGCCGCAACGCCTTCAAAGGTGATTTCGTTACTGCTCCAGCTTTCCCCATCAGACGCTTTTCTTGAAGCACGCGCGGTTTCACGCTGATGCTGCATAAGTTCTTCAAAGCCCTTTTCGTCTGCCTCTATTCCCTTTTCGGCGAGAATATCTTTTGTGAGGTCGAACGGGAAACCATAAGTATCATAAAGCTTGAATGTATCCTCAGCGGTGATGCCATTACCCTTTTTGATTATGGATTCAAGCATAAGAAGACCCTGATCTATTGTTTTAAGGAAGCTTGCTTCCTCATTGGAAATAACCTTTTTAATAAGGTCCTGCTTCTCCACAAGCTCAGGATAGCCGGATTTATTTTCTTCGATAACCGTGTCAACAAGCTCGGCTAAAAACGCGCGGTTGATACCAAGCAATTTGCCGTGTCTTGCGGCGCGGCGGATAAGACGGCGAAGCACATATCCCCTGCCCTCATTAGACGGGATAATACCGTCACTTATCATAAATGATGCGGCACGGGCATGGTCGGTTATAGCGCGGATAGAGGTGTCAACGGAGTTATCCTTTCCGTATTCAACCTTTGCCATTGCGCAAACTTTATCAAGAAGATTTCTGATAGTGTCAACCTCAAACATATTGTCAACACCCTGCATAACGCATGCAAGACGCTCAAGACCCATACCGGTATCAATGTTTTTGTTTTCAAGCTCTGTATATGTGCCGTCACCCATATTATTAAACTGGGAGAAAACATTATTCCAGATTTCCATATATCTATCGCAATCGCAGCCGGGTTTGCAATCGGGAGAACCGCAACCGTATTTTTCGCCGCGATCAAAATAAATCTCACTGCAAGGACCGCAGGGGCCTGTTCCATGCTCCCAGAAATTATCCTCTTTGCCGAGGCGAACTATATGCTCTTCGGGAACACCGATAACGTCGCGCCAGATAGCATAAGCCTCATCATCATCCTGATAAACGGAGGGCCAAAGAAGATCAGCGGGAATTTCAAGCTCTTTAGTTAAAAACTCCCAAGCCCACGGGATAGCCTCATTCTTAAAATAATCACCGAAAGAGAAGTTGCCGAGCATTTCAAAATATGTACCGTGACGGGCGGTATGACCAACACGCTCAAGGTCCGGCGTGCGGATACATTTTTGGCAGGTGCAAACTCTTTTTGAAGGAGGAGTTACCTCACCGGTGAAATATTTTTTCATAGGTGCCATTCCGGAGTTGATAAGAAGAAGTGACTTATCGTTATTCGGAACAAGCGGAAAACTGCCTAAGCGAAGGTGACCCTTGCTTTCAAAGAAAGAGAGAAATCTTTCGCGCAGTTCGTTAAGTGACATCCATTTCATACAAAAAACCTCGAATTAAAAAATATACATAGTTATTATATATATTCACGCAACATTTGTCAACGAAAGAGAGAGAAAAATCATTAAATACTTTTTCTATAATCTATATTGATAATTTATCTGTTTTATAGTAGGATAAATGGGTGCAAAATCATTTTCGGGAGGATTTTTAAGTGGAACGCAGCAAAATGATAAAAGGCTATGCCTTTGTTATATTAAGCGCCGTTATTTTCGGACTTATGCCGCTTGGCGCAAAATACATATACAGCGAAGGAGTTAACGCGATAAGTCTTGTTTTTCTTCGCAACCTTATGGCTGTTCCCGTTTTGGGGGTTATCACCTGCCTTACGGGTGATAATCTTAAAGCGGATATAAAAGAAATCGGGAAAATGAGCGTTATAGGACTTTTCGGTTGTACGCTAACTCCGGTTTTTCTTTTTGCTTCTTATAATTATTTATCAAGCGGAACGGCAACTGTTTTCCATTATATTTATCCCGTTGCGGTATTGCTGATCGGGTTTATATTTTTTCGTGAAAAGCTAAAGCCGCTTCACATAATATGCACTTTGATATGCACGGCGGGTATCGCATTTTTTTATGATCCTAATGATAAGCTCAACTTAAAAGGTGCCGCTCTGGCGCTTGTGAGCGGACTTTTTTACGCAACATACATAGTTATGCTTTCGCGTTTCAAGGCAAAAAGCATTTCGGGTTTTAAGTTTAATTTTTATGTTTGTCTTGTAAGCGCGGTTATTCTTTTTATTGTTTGCGTTGCAACAAACAGTTTGACTTTTCCTAAAACGCTTATCGGATTTGCGGTCTGCCTTTTATTTTGCATCGGAATAAGCGTTGGCGCAATAGTGCTTTTCCAGCAGGGAACGTTTATCGTAGGCGGAGCAAGATCATCGGTTTTAAGCACTTTAGAGCCGATAACAAGCATAATAGCGGGGCTTTTGTTTTTGAACGAAAAAGTCACGGTTTTAAGCAGTATCGGAATGATACTTGTTTTGCTTTCAAGTTTTCTTATTGCGATTGAGGGACTTAAATCAAAATGAAAAAGGCGGTTTTCAAAACCGCCTTTTTTTAATCCTCGTCCTCTTCAATCTGTTAGATAATCAAAATGGAACAATCAAATCACCTCTTTATTTTTGGTTGAAAAGTTAACTGTTATTCTTTTTTATAAAAAGATTGAAAACAGCAAAATATGTTAATTACAATTTAATTTACACACAAAGAAAAAGCGGAAAGACTTCAAATGAAATCTTTCCGCAAAATTTTTAATGATTTTCTTTAGTTTTAGTAAGCAATCGTCGCTGTGTAGTAATCATACAGTGCCGATACTGCCATCTTATATGCTTCGCTCTTAGAACTTAAAAGAACTGAATAAGCATAAGAAAGCGCAGACAAATTGGTGTATGTCAGTTTGCCGTTATCAATATCAACAGTGAAGTTTTTATTGCGCCATTCCGGGCTTTATATTTTTATTCCAATTCAAATGCGCCGGTATAAAGCTGATAATAAACGCCTTTTTCGGCGATAAGTTTTTTATGATCGCCGCGCTCAATGATCTCGCCGTTTTCAAGAACCATAATAACATCGGAGTTCATAACGGTTGAAAGGCGGTGAGCGATAACAAATACGGTTCTGCCCTCCATAAGCTTATCCATACCTCTTTGAACTATTGCCTCAGTTCTTGTATCTATGGAAGATGTTGCCTCATCAAGAATCATAACCGGAGGATCGGCAACAGCGGCACGGGCGATGGAGATAAGCTGACGCTGACCCTGCGAAAGATTTGCGCCGTTATTATGAAGCATTGTATCATAACCATCGGGCAGACGGTTTATAAAATCATCCGCGCCGGCAAGTTTTGCCGCTTCAATACACTGCTGATCGGTTGCATCAAGGCGACCGTAACGAATGTTTTCCATAACAGATCCGGTAAACAGATTTGTTTCCTGCAAAACAAGGCCTAAAGATCTGCGAAGATCTGCTTTTTTGATTTTTCGGATATTTATACCGTCATATCTTATCTTGCCGTCTTCAATATCATAAAAACGGTTGATAAGGTTTGTGATTGTGGTTTTTCCGGCACCGGTAGCACCGACAAAAGCAACCTTCTCGCCGGGGTTTGCATAAACCGAAACATTTTTAAGAATTTGCTTTTCGGGATTATAAGAAAAGTCAACATTTTCCATTCTTACATCGCCTTTAAGCTCGGTATATGTTAAAGAGCCGTCACCGTGAGGATGGCGCCATGCCCACTTACCCGTTCTGTTTTCACTTTCGGTTATATTTCCGTTTTCATCAATATTACAGTTAACAAGTGTTACATAACCCTCATCAACCTCCGGCTGCATATCCATAACTTCAAAAACACGCTGTGCACCGGCACAAGCCATAATGATTGAGTTAAATTGCTGAGAAAGTTGGTTGACGTTTCCGGTGAACTGCTTAGTCATATTAAGGAACGGAATAAGAATTGAAACATCAAACGCAAGACCCGAAAGGCTTAAATTTTTAACATGAAGTGCTATAAGTGCGCCGCCTACCGTTGCGGTTAAAACATAAAGGATATTGCCGATATTCATAATGATCGGCGCCAAAACATTTGCATAAGCATGAGCTTTGAAACTATTTTCAAACAGCTCATTGTTTACCTTATCAAAGTCTTCCTTAACATTTTTTTCATGGCAGAAAACCTTTATAACCTTTTGTCCGTTCATCATTTCCTGAACAAAGCCCTCGGTTTTACCGACCGACTTTTGCTGACGGATAAAATACTGAGCGCTTCCGCCACCTATGATTTTTGAAACCATAACCATTGCGATTATGCCAAGGCATATAACAAGTGTCATCCAAACACTGTAATACACCATTATTCCAAAAACCGTTAAAACGATAATTCCCGATTGCAAAAGGTGCGGCAGGGACTGAGATACAAGCTGACGCAAAGTATCAATATCATTTGTATAGTGGCTCATAATATCGCCATGTTTATTTGTATCAAAATATCTTATCGGCAAATTCTGCATATTTTCAAACATTTTAACGCGCAGTTTAGTGAGAAAACCCTGGGTTATATATGCCATAAGCTGAGAATAAAGCGTTATAAAAATGATTGAAATTATATAAAGCACCGCAAGAATTACAACAAGCGGAATAATATCCGATTTTGCCATTTTCCAAACAGCCGCATAATCGGATGCGGATTTTGCCGCCACCCATTCCGCACTTTTTGTGTAATCGGTGATCGCGCTGATGATTTTTTGCGTAAACAGCGAAGGAATAGCAGAAACAGCCGCCGAAACAACTATGCAGAACGCACTGATCGGAACAAGAACGGGATATGATTTGAAAAGCATTTTGACAACTCTGCTAAGCGATTTGACATCAAGTTTTCTTTTAGGTCTTTTCATTTTCTTATCAGTCATTCTGCTCACCTCCCATAGTTTGCTGTTCAAATGTTTCTCTATATATATCACAGGAGGAAAGAAGCTCATCATGTGTTCCGCTTGCAACTATTTTGCCGTTTTCCATAACGATTATCATATCCGCATCCTGAACGGAGGAAACGCGTTGCGCAATGATAATTTTTGTTGTTTCCGGAATAAATGACTTAAAGCCGGCACGAATTCTTGCATCGGTTTTTGTATCAACTGCGCTTGTTGAATCATCCAAAATAAGTATTTTAGGCTTTTTAAGCAATGCTCTCGCTATGCAAAGACGCTGTTTTTGTCCGCCCGAAACATTGGTTCCGCCCTGTTCTATATATGTGTCATATCCATTGGGCATTGCCTCAATAAAATCATCAACGCAGGCAAGGCGGCAAGCTTCCTTTATCTCCTCATCGGTTGCATTTTCATTACCCCAACGAAGATTTTCATTTATTGTGCCTGAAAAAAGAACGTTCTTTTGCAAAACCATTGCAACGGAATTTCGAAGCGATGTTAAATCATAATCCTTAACATTAACTCCCCCGACTAAAACAGAACCCTCAACCGTGTCATAAAGGCGGGGAATTAGTTGAACCAATGAAGATTTACTTGATCCCGTTCCGCCCAAAATACCGACTGTACTGCCGGAAGGAATATGTAAATCAACATCATAAAGAGCATAGCTTCTTGCCTTAAACGAATACTTAAAGTTTACATCCTTAAAGTCAACCGAGCCGTCCTTTATTTCATAAACGGGGTTTTCGGGTTCTTTAAGTGTTGGTGCTTCGTCAAGAACTTCCACGATACGCTTCATTGACTCAATAGACATTGAGAGCATAACATAAATCATGGAAATCATCATAAGCTGCATAAGGATCTGAACGCCGTATGTAAGCATAGCGGAAAGCTGACCTACGTCAATAGTGCTTTTTCCGCCGATTATTAAATATGAACCGACAGCCATAACGAATAACAGATTAAAATAAATACAAAACTGCATAAGCGGCGCATTCACCGCGATAATACGCTCTGCTTTGGTGAAATCAACACGAATATCATCTGCCGCACCCGAAAACTTCTTCTTTTCAAAGTTTTCTCTTGCAAAGCCCTTAACAACGCGCATCGCACGAACATTTTCTTCGATAGACTCGTTAAGGCGATCATACTTCTTGAAAACTCTTCTGAAAGCGGGCATCGCCTTTTTGCCGATCATAATAAGTCCGAACGCGAGGATAGGAACGATAACAACAAAGCTTGTTGCTAAGGTTCCGCCCATAATAAACGCCATTGTGATAGAAAAAACAAGGAGCAAAGGAGCGCGAACGGCAATTCTTATAATCATCATATAAGACATCTGGATATTTGTTACATCCGTTGTAAGTCTTGTAACAAGAGATGAACTTGAAAACTTATCTATATTATCAAAAGAATAGTTTTGAATGTTATAAAACGCATCGTGGCGAACATTTTTGGCAAATCCCGCAGATGCCCTGGCGCTTGTGAAACCGGCAACAGTTCCGCAACAAAGCGAAAGAAACGCCATAAGAATCAGCACTCCGCCTGTTTTAAGAATACTTGAAAGAACGGCACCGTCTTTAATCGCGTTAACGAGATTTGCCGTTACAAAAGGTATTATTGCCTCGATAATTACCTCTAATGTAATAAAAACAAGGGTTAAAACACTATCTTTTTTATATTCCCTTACACATTTTAGAAATTTTTTAAACATTTTTCCTCCATTGCCATTTATGGCACAAAAATCACCTGCCGAAAGACAGGTAATTTTTTATAAAAACATATTTTATTTTTGAAGCAAAACACTGTCAAAATATTCGAATGAATCGGTTATAACAGCATCAATAAGGCGCTTTTTTTCATCAAGACTTTTATCGCCGGTTACAATTTCCAAAATATCGGATTTTGCAACCTCGGTTCTGCCTAAAATAAGATTAACAAGCTCACGGTGTGTCGTATTGCCGTCAACGGTCAAGGTGTTTATGCTTTTTGTTGCCGAAATAACAATTTTGCCTATCGCCTTTGAGCCGTACTCTGTATCGGTTGAAAGAACCGGTACAACGGGCTTTTCAACCGTTTTTGGTTTAATTTCAACAGGAGTTTCTTTTTCACTTTGCTCATTATTATCAGCGGCAGTAAAAGTATCCTCGATTTTGGTTTTTTCGTTTGAAAGTGCGACAATTTTGGAAGACATTTCACTGATTTGATTTTTCAAATCGGCAATTTGCCCTTGTGCCGTTTGCAAGCTTTCAAAAAGGAAACGATTTTGCTCAATCAGCTTTTTCTTTCGCATTTTCTTTTCCTCCCTTAGCAGAAAACAGTTCTGATATTTTTTCTCTTGAATAATCTTCGCTGTTTGTTGATTTTTGTTTTCTTCCTAAAATATGATTTATGATTGAAGATACGAAGTAATATACAACGGCAAAAGCAGGAACGCCGACAAGCATTCCGACAAAGCCGAAAAGTCCGCCGCCCAAAACGATGGCGAAAACAACCCAGAATGCCGAAAGTCCCGTTTTGCTGCCCAAAATTTTAGGACCTATTATATTACCGTCAAGAAGTTGAAGTAAAATTACAAAAATGCCGAAATAAAGGGCTTTAAGCGGATCTGATATCGCAATAAGTGCCGTACAGGGAATGCCGCCGATCCAAGGACCGAAAACGGGAATAATATTTGTTACGCCGATAACAACTGAAACTAACACAATGTACGGGATGTTAAGTATTGCGCATCCGATAAAGCAAAGTATTCCGATGATAAGCGAATCAACAAGTTTTCCGTTTATAAATCCGCTGAAAACAGTGTGTGTTCTTGATACCCAAGAAAAAGTATGCTTTGCCGCCTTTTCGGGAAGAACGGCGCATATAATTTTTCTTGCCTGATTTGCAAAAACACGCTTTGAAAAGAGAATATAAATCGCAACTATAAGTCCGATACCGAGATTTTTGAAGAAATTTACAACACCCAAAACACCTGACGCAACGGAAGATGCAAGACGGTTAACGGTGCTTGCAAGGTCGGTTTTAAGCCAATTTTTTTCATAATCAAGTGCCTTTGTAACAATACTTTCGATTTTTCTATTTGATTTAAGAAATTTTTCCGCTTTTAACGTAAAAGAATCTATCTGACTCGGAAGTTCATCGATAAGATCTGAAATACTTTCAATAAACTGCGGAATAACAAGCAAGCAAATACCTGCTATTATTATTACGAAAATAAGCAATGCCAGCGTAACGCTTATCGCGTTTGAGATTTCTTTTGCCTTTTCGGGTTTTTTCATTCTTTTCTTAAAGAACGGATGTAATTTTGTGTTAAAAAAGTTTACGATCGGATTAACAAGATATGCGATAACAAATCCGAAAATAACGGGAGCAAGAACAGAAAAGACCTTTGCAATAAAATCGTAAATCGTATCCAGCTTGAATATGATGAAATAAAACAGAATGCTTGCGGCAACAACCAAAAACGCGGTTATTCCCTTATATAAGTAACCCTTTCGCATCTCTTTTTTTTCATCACTCATATTTTTTCACCCTCAGATCATATTTTAATTTTGTTTTTCTGACTATCAATATACAAACAACCGTTGCAACAAGCGCACCGAAAAAATCAATTCCGACATCGGTTATCTGGCAACTTCTTCCCGGAACAAATCTTTGATGTATTTCATCACTTGCCGCATACAAAAGACAAAAAGCAAGTGACATAATATATCTTTTCCTAAATGAAGTATCATTAAACGAAGCTGCCGCAAAAAAGGCACACACGCCAAGCAAAGCATAAACGGAAAAATGCGCCGCCTTACGAACGGGAAGTTGGAAAGATTCGATTAACCGGAGCTTTTGTGCTTCTGTTTTTTCATTATAGTCAGGATAAAAAATCGTGCAAATGCTAACGATAAATCCTTTACTTGTATCAGCTGATTTCGGCGCCTTTTGAGCCGAAAAGAAGAATATCATAACACAAACCGCCGCGGCCAGCAGGAAGCTGACCGAGCGGATAATTAAAACTTTTCTCATTTAGAATACGAGAGGGAAATCGGATTTATCCAGCCGCCGTTACGCATTACACCGAAATGCAAATGATAACCCGTTGACCAACCGGTTGTTCCGACATAGCCTATTGTTTGACCCTTTGTTACTTTTTGACCCGGAGAAACAACAATGGAAGCGGCGTGAGCATAATATGCGCTGTATGTTGCACCGTTTACAGAGCCGTGATTTATAATGCAATAGTTTCCGTATCCACCGCCGCAACCGCAGCTTCCGTTCTTTTTATAGTTATGAGAACAAGAATTTGAAACATAAGAAACATATCCATCGCTTGTTGCGCGGATCGGCTGACCTGAAATACCGCCGCCCGCGATATCAATACCGTTATGGCTTCCCTTATGAACGGCATCATTACTTTTATATCCTGCGGAAATATTATAATATCCGCTGACAGGCCATAAAAATGCGCCGGATGAGTTAACAAAAGAAGGTGTGCTTGCAGCACCGGAGCCACCTTTTGCACGCGCTGCTATTGCCGCATCTTCTGCCGCCTTTGCGGCTTTATACTGCGCTTCGGCATTTGCAAGACTGCCGGTAGTTGCATTATAAAGCGCCTGAGCCTGAGCTTCTTCTGATTTAAGCGCCGCCTGCTGCTGCTGAACCTTTTCACGAAGTGAAATCTGCTCATTACGCAGCTTTTCATTCTGCGCGTTTTTATCTTCAAGTGCCTTTATCGCCGTTACAAGATCCTCCATCAGCTGACGGTCATGCGAAGAAATGGAAGAAGTAAGCTGAGACATCTGCAAAAACTGCGAAAAGCTTTCAGAACCCAGAAGAACACGAACACTACTGTCACTTCCACTCATATAAATTGAGCGAATTCTTTTTTTATAAGCCAACTTATCGGCTTCGATTTCATTTTCGCTTTTTTTGATTTCTGCCTTATTGGCTTCAATCGTTGCATTTATTCCGTTGATTTTTTTATTATAAGCGGCAATTTCGGAATTTATCGCGGAAATTTTGCTTTGAACAGCCGAGAGCATTTCAGCATCGCTTGCTTTTTGCTTTTTAAGCTTATCAATTTCCTGCTGCCACTGCGCACTTGTTTTTGCGCTTACCTGAATTCCACCAAAGCAGAAAACGGAAAAGAACACGCTTAAACATAAAATCAAAGAAACAATTTTAACTGTTTTCTTTTGCATTGTGTTTTTCCTCCATTAAATAGCGGTAAATTCACTGCCTTCACGGCGAAGATACTTGGTTATCATTATCGTACTTCCGACAAGACCTGCAAACACGCCTATTGCCACAAACACGCCTAAAAGTGTTAAAGCCATAGAGCCATAAGTTACTACCTCGCTTGTGCCGAGCGTTTTGGATATTGTTTCAACCGCTATCCTGTAACAGAAATAAAGGGCACCTTCTGAAACAAGGGCTGAAATAAGACCGATCAAAAGACCTTCAACAACAAACGGAAGGCGAATAAACGCGTTGGTTGCGCCGACCGCTTTCATTATTCCGATTTCAAGCTTTCTGCTATACATTGTAACGCGAATAGTGTTTGAAACGATAAGCAATGCAATTGCAATCAAAATACCTATTACCCAAAATCCCGCAATACCGATACCGTTTTTAATATCGGTTATTTTTTCTGCCAGGTCACCCTGCGACTGGATAGTATCCACACCTTCGATACCCTTAATCTCTTCAAGCGTTTCGCCGAACTTGGACATATCCTTCATTGTGACCTTTGCGCCTGCTGAAAGCGGGTTGCCGTAATTATCATCAAGGAATGAGAAATACTCCTCCTGACCTTCTTTCATATTCTGCTTTATGCTTTCAAGGCCTTCATCACCCGAAATAAAATCAGCAGATTCAACATTTGAAAGAGCGGCGATTTTATCGCAAAGCGCCTTTCCTTCCTCCTCATTATGAATAACATAATCAGAGGGACGAACGCCGTTATCATCGGCCTGTTCTTCACTGTTTACGGTTTGTCTTTCATCACTGTAAAGCGCCCAGCTGTAATCCTTCATATAAACCATAATAACATTCTGCTGTTCAAGGTTGCCGAGTGCCAAATCAACATTTTGTTTGATAAGAAGGGCAAGACCGATTATTATCATACAAGCAACAAGAACACCGATTGAAGCCAAGCTCATTAAGCGGTTTGTCCAGCTGCTCTTAAAACCTTCACCGATAAGATATTTAATATTTTTTAATTTCATAATGCTTCCTCCCCTGACTGCGAGTCAGCAATAACATGTCCTTTTTGAAGCATTATAACGCGGTGATCAAATTCTCTTACAAGTGCATGGTCATGCGTTACCATAAGAACCGTTGTGCCTTTTTTATTGATATCAGAGAGCATACGAACGATATCGTATGACATATTCGGGTCAACATTTCCCGTAGGCTCGTCCGCAATGATAAGATCGGGATTGTTAACAAGAGCACGGGCAAGACCGACACGCTGCTGCTCACCACCGGAAAGCTGCAAGGGCTTAACGCGAGCCTTATCCTGAAGGCCGACAGCCGCAAGAACCTTCGGCACCGCAAGACGAATTTCCTTAGTTGAAGCGCCGGTAACACGCATTGCGAAAGCAACATTATCAAAAACCGACATTTTATTGATAAGGCGGAAATCCTGGAAAACTATTCCCATTGTTCTGCGAAGAAGCGGGATTTTTTTACGGGATATTTTTGAAAGGTTATAACCGTTAACCGATAAAACACCGGTATTTGGCTTTTCCTCCGCCATAATAAGTTTCATAAATGTACTTTTTCCGGCACCGGAAGGACCTACAACAAAAACAAATTCTCCCTTATCTATGCGAATATTAACATCTTCAAGCGCATGAGTACCTGTTTTATATGTTTTAGAGACACCGCGAAATTCAATTATCGGCTTTTCTTTGCCGGACTTTGTCGCGTTGTCAAGCATTTCTTCTGCCATTATTGTGTAAGCTCACTTTCGAATTAAAATTTAGTTGGATTGCTCTTTAAGTATTTATTGACCATCAAAGCGATTTTGAAGATGATCGCATGGTCAAACTCGCGAAGATCAAGTCCCGTGATTTTCTTAATTTTTTCAAGACGGTAAACAAGAGTATTTCTGTGAACAAAAAGTTTTCTTGATGTTTCGGAAACGTTAAGATTGTTTTCAAAGAAGCGCTGAATTGTGAAAAGTGTTTCCTGATCAAGCGAATCAATAGATCCCCTTTTGAAAACTTCACGAAGGAATGTTTCGCAAAGGGTATTAGGAAGCTGATAAATAAGTCTTGCAATACCGAGATTATCATAAGAAACGATAGTTTTTTCAGTATCAAAAACCTTTCCGACTTCAAGGGCGGTTTGCGCATCCTTGAAAGAGCGAGCAAGATCTTTAAGGTTTGAAACGGTTGTTCCGATACCGATAACAGCGTGGATGAAAAATTCACCCGAAAGTGTATCGGCTATGGAGGATGCAAGATTTTCAATATCCTTATGCTCGATATCCGATTTCATTTCCTTAACAAGCGCAATATCCGTATCGCTTACATTGATGATAAAATCCTTTGATTTATCGGGGAAAAGATTTTGAAGAACATCATAAACCGAAACATCGGTTGCATCAAGATTGCGAACGATGATAACCGTTCTTGACACATCGCTGTTGAAGCCGAGTTCTCTTGCTTTAAGATAAATATCACCGGGAAGGATATTATCAAGGATTATATTTTTAACAAAATTGCTTCTGTCATATTTTTCATCGTAATAATTTTTGATATTTGCAAAAGCAACAGCGAGGATACCGGCATATTTACTTGCCATAATATCATCACCCTCAACAAAAAGAGTGTATTCACTTCCCTGAGTTGCGGGAATGGCTTTGAACGTGTATCCGTTGGAGCTGAAAATTTCATTTGTTATGGGAGCAGTGATCGCAAACTGTTCATTCATTCTGCCGACTTCGCTGCAAGCGATAACCACAAGTTCAGAATCAAGAACACCGAAGGTTTTATCAATAGAATCCTTCATCTGTTGAGCAATACCCTGAAAAAGTCGATTAGACATATAAGCACTTCCTTCTCAATAAAATATATATAAATATTTAATTCTATTCTACACGAAAAACTTTCTTTTTTCAAGTGTTATATACAAAAAGTTTACAAATTTATTACAATTTTTTTGTATAAAAAATCAAGGCCGACCGAAATGCTCGGTCAGCCCTTGAAAAATCACTTTATAACTGCGTTATCAAACAGATATTGTGCCACGGTTTTATATGCGGTTATGCTTTCGTGATAGCGGCGCTCATCCCTTGTATAATCCTCATAGGTGGTCTTATCAACGGTAAGTCCGGCATCGCAAATAACTGCATAATAAACCAGCAATCTGTTCATATCGTCCTTAACCTGAATGTTGCGCTTAATATTATCCATGCTGTATTTTGAACCGTTTTGTGAAATATAAGAGTTTATATTTGAATTGGTTTTTTTAAGATACTGCTCAAATGTTACATTATCCTCTGCCTTATAGATATACTGGTTATAGTAGATAATAAGAACATTTTTGAAATTATCGTTTTTCGGTATTTCCAAAACCTCAGAGCCCTTAACAACGATAGAAAGCAACGCGCTTTTTGCCGCACGCTCGGTCAAATTCGCTTTATACTCATCAGCACTTTTGAAGCCGAAAACGGCATAGCTTTCATCGGGGGACTGCGGGGTGTAAACATAGTTTACCTTAACCGTGAATTCAACCGGTCTGCCTGCAAGCTCAGAGTTGCCGTAATTTGTGGGGAAGCTAAGCTGCAAAGTAACGGTATCGCCTATGGCAGCGTCTATAAGACCGTCCTCAAATCCGTCAATAAACGTACCCGAACCTATTGTAAGGTTATAGTCATCAGCCGAACCGCCGGTAAAAAGCTCACCGTCTATCCTGCCGACATAATTTATGTTTGCGATATCGCCCTCTTTAACCGTTCCGCTCTCCTGCTTGTTATAGCAATCACCATAACTTGCATCAATGTTCAAAAGCTTATTGTATGCCGCACGGAATTCATCGTCGTTTGTATCTATTTCAATTCCTTTATACTTGCATAGCTTAACATATTTTGACATCTCCTCATCTTTCAAAAGCTCGGTTTTAAGCGTTTTTCCATTGCTTTTTTCCGTACCGCAACCGCAAAGGGAAACAAATAATACAGCAGATAAAATTAAAGCTAAAAATCTTTTCATTTTCATTCTCCTTAGTTTTTAAGTTCGCCTTTGGAGGCGGCTTTAAGATACGCATTTATAAATCCGTCAAGTTCGCCGTCCATAACAGCGCCTATATTACCGCTTTCAAAATCCGTTCGGTTATCCTTAACGAGAGTATAGGGCATAAAGACATAAGAACGGATCTGCGAGCCCCACGCATTTTCCATCTGAACACCCTTTATATCTTCGATTTTTTCAAGATGTTCGCGTTCTTTTATTTCAAGCAATTTGG
Source organism: Acutalibacteraceae bacterium (assembly GCA_045642495.1). Taxonomy (GTDB): domain Bacteria; phylum Bacillota; class Clostridia; order Oscillospirales; family Acutalibacteraceae; genus UBA737. Next base: position 2,597 of record JAZUJA010000067.1, on the reverse strand, counting down.
ATTTGAGCATTTTCATTGCCTGATCCCTGTTTTGGAACTGGCTTCGCTCATTTTGGCAAGCAACAACGATACCGGTTGGGATATGCGTAAGGCGAACAGCGGAAGATGTTTTATTGATATGCTGACCGCCTGCGCCGGAAGAACGGAAAACGTCCATTTTTATATCTTCCTCGCGAATTTCAATATCCATATTATCGCTGATTTCGGGCATAACCTCAACTGCGGCAAAGGATGTGTGTCTTCTGCCTGCGGCATCAAACGGAGATACTCTTACAAGGCGGTGAACGCCCGATTCACTGCGAAGATAGCCATAAGCATTTTCGCCCTCAACAAGCATTGTTGCGGATTTAAGTCCCGCCTCATCGCCATCAAGAAAATCAAGAAGTTTTACCGAGAAATCATGTGTTTCGCAAAAGCGGGTGTACATTCGAACAAGCATTGAAACCCAGTCCATTGCCTCGGTTCCGCCTGCGCCTGAATGGAAGGTCAAGATAGCGTTATTGGCATCATATTCACCTGTTAAAAGGGTTGAAAGCTTTTGACTTTCAAGACTTTTTTCCAAGTTATCGATTGACGTGCTGACCTCTTCAACAAGTGAAAGATCTCCTTCTTCATCGCCCATTTCGATAAGCACCAGCAAATCATCATAATCGCTTGCAAGCTTATCATAAGCCTCTACACGGTTTTTAAGTTTTCCTGTTTTTTGCAGAATTTCTCTTGAAGCATCAGGGTCATCCCAAAAGCCGGGTGCCGCCGCTTTCTGCTCAAGTTCTTCTATTTGTCTTTTAAGTCCTTCATAGCCGATTGCATCCTTTAAGTCTGCAATTTCCTGCTCATAGGCAGTGAGGCGAAGTTTTAACTGCTCAAATTCAAGCATGGTTTTCCTCCGTTATATTTTGAAAAAATTTAATAAGCTCTGTTTTTTCGGCACAGACACTTCCCTGCACCATTCCGTTTCTCCCGCCGCCGCGAACGGAAAACTCGTTTTTGAATTTTGCGAAAACCGAATTTACATTCAATTCATTTCCGCAAATGCAAAATGAATAATTATCGTCAGCGCCCGACATTGCGGCAAAAACGCCGCCATAAGTTTTATGTAAACCGTCAGTTAGCAACTGAAGCGATTTAACATCAAAATCATCAGCAAAAACCAAGCGGTTTTCACCTTTATTTGCGTTTATGATACACTCGATATATTTTGCGCGAAGAGCAGAAAATTTCTGTTCTTCCGAAGATAACTGAGCAAGAAGTTTTTCGGTTGCGCAAGCCACCTGCTCTTGTTTGCAGGAAAGGAGGTTTGATGCGGCATAAATATTTTTATATTTATCACGGTAGTCAAACAGCGCATACTTTCCGCATTTAAGCACGATTCTTGTTCCGCCGCGCATTTTTTCGGTGTCAAGCAATTTTATTATACCTATTTCGCCCGTTTTATCAACATGTGGCGCGCAACAAGCACAAACATCGGCACCTTCAATATCAACTATTCTAATATCATCCGAAAGCTCTTTTTTACTGCGATATTCAATATTTTCAAGTTCTTCTTTCGTTGGATAAAAGCATCTTATTTTGCGATTTTCAAAAACCGTTTTATTGGCTTCATCCTCAATTTCATCAAGTTGCTCGCGGGACAAAATACCGTTAAAATCAAGGGTTGCGAACTGTTCGTTCAAATGAAAGCCGACATTATCAAAACCGTATTTTCTGAAAACGACACCGGACACAATATGCTCGCCCGAATGGTTTTGCATAAAGGAAAAGCGCCTTGCAAAATCTATCTTGCATAAAACCTGATCGCCGACCGAAAGCGCGCTTTCACATAGATGAAAGATCACACCGTTTTCTATGGAAACATATTTAACAGCAACACCGTTTATACTTCCCGTATCGGAAGGTTGTCCGCCGGCTTCGGGGAAAAACGCGGTTTGGTCAAGTGTGACCGAAAAGCCGTTTTTTTCTTCTTTGCAGGATAAAACGGTTGCCGAAAATTCTTTTATATAGGCATCTTTATCATAAAGTTTAACCGTCATTTAAGTTTCTCCGCGATCATTCTTGCCGCTTTGTAAATATCCCCGGCGCCCATAGTCAAAATAATATCGCCTTTTTGGGCATACGCTGTCACCTTATCGCAAAGAACAGAATAATCTTCAACAACTTCGGCACCCTCGATTTTTTCCGCTATCTGCTCTGAGGATACATTATACACATTTTCTTCTCTTGAAGCAACGATAGGTGTTAATAAAACCTTATCTGCAAAAGACAATGCCTTTATCATATTTTCCTTTTCAAGATGAACACGCGAATAGGTAAAGGGCTGGAAAATAGCGATAACTCTGCCGGTTGTGTTATCCTTTGTCGCCTTTATGGTTGCCTCTATCTCGGTTGGATGATGGGCATAATCGTCAACAACGGTTATACCGTTTACCTTTGAGAGTATTTCAAATCTTCTGCCGGCACCCGTAAACGATGCAATGGCATCGGCAATACCTTCTGCCGGAACACCCATATCAAAACAAACCGCAAAAGAAGCAAGTCCGTTTAAGATATTATGCCTGCCGGGAACACCCATACAAAGTGCACCGACCTTCTCACCCTTT
>JAZUJA010000066.1:0-43833 GCA_045642495.1 Acutalibacteraceae bacterium | reverse complement strand
GTTATGTTTGCAAGCCCGGTGCAACCTTGAAATGCATAATCTCCTATCCTTGTTACACTGTCGGGTTTTGTTATGCTTGTAAGCCCGGTGCAACCCCTAAATGCATAATCTCCTATGCTTGTTACACTGTCCGGGATTGTTATGCTTTTAAGCGATGTGCAATCTAAAAATGCACCTACGGCAATGCCTTTTGTGTCAGATTTTAAGGTAACATTTGCAGGACATGCTCCTTTATATTCATATGCAAACTTGCCGGCATATACCATTCCATTAGGTTGCTTATTATACCATGCTGTATTATAAAATGCATTACCGCCTATGCTTGCCACACTGTCAGGGATTGTTATGCTTGTAAGTCCGGTACAACCAATAAATGCATTAAATCTTATGCTTGTTACACTGTCAGGAATTGTTATGCTTGTAAGCCCGGTGCAACCCCTAAATGCATCATTGCCTATGCTTGTTACACTGTCCGGGATGGTTATGCTTGTAAGTGAGCCGCAAAACACAAACGCATAATCTCCTATGCTTGTTACTCCGTTTTCAATTGTAACGCTTGTTATATTTGTACCCCAAGGCGAGCCATCAAAATACTCATCCATTTTTCCGTTGCCGCTGATTGTGAGGGTGGTGCCGGAAAGCGACCATGTGCAGTCACCGGTGGTGCCGGAGGTGGCGGCGGAGGCGGTTATGGGAACGACCGCAAAAATTGAAAAAATTAAGCAAAATGTGATGATAAGCGATAGCAATTTTTTCATAAAAATTAACCCCTTTTAATAATTTTTATATATTTTATCATAAATAAACAACAATGTAAAGTGTAATATAAATTGAAACGGTTGTAGGATACGGCGCCACGACGCACCGGGAAGGTAATATGGTTCTGTGCGTGGAATGAACGGGATGTCAAGGATGCTGCTCCATATAAGTTTAATCAATTTAGTTTTATATTTCGTGCCGAAGGCACACCGAAATTATTCATTATTCGTTATTCATTAAAAAACCGCCCTTTGCGGAGTGTTCCAAAGGACACTCCGCAACGAAATAAATCCCTTATGGGATTTATGAAATGCGCTTCGCGCGTGAAATACGCCTATGGTGTGTGAAATGCCTGCGGGCGTGGGTGGATTTATTTCATTTCACATTCGGGCATTGCCCGAATATTTCACAATGGTGTCAGCCATTATTTCACATTTGCCGCAAGGCAAATATTTCACCGCTTGGATTTTATATATAAAATCCCTGCTTGCCATAGTATGAGACAAAGCCCCTGCTGTTAAAGAGCTTAGCTCTCTTTCAGCAGGTGCCTCTTTTTATTCAATGATTGACTGTCCTTTAGAATACACCGCTTTGTGGGCGGTTTTTGTTTTATTTGCATCCTTTACAGTTTGAGCAGTTGCCACAGCAGCCTTTTTTGCGATTTTTAATCATATTTCGCACAACGAATACCACCGCAGCGGCTAAAACCAAAGTTATAACAATACTTACAAAATTCATATTATCACCAACACTATTGCTCTGACGATAAGTGCCGCGGCATAAGCCACAAGGCATTGACCGACAACAATTATTGCCGCCCATTTTCCACCGAGTTCACGACGGATTGATGCCACCGCCGCAACGCAGGGGGTATATAAAAGGCAGAAAACAAGAAGCGCTATCGCCGATACGGGAGAAATAAGCGCTGTTATTGAAGCGCCGCCCAAAAGCACGGAAAGGGTTGAAACAACGCTTTCTTTTGCCATAAATCCGGCAATAAGTGATGTTGTTATCTCCCATTTGCCAAAGCCCAAAAGATTAAACACGGGCGAAATATATCCGGCTATTGAAGCGAGCATACTGTTTTGCGGAGAAACAAGATTAAGCTTGAAATTAAAGCTTTGCAAGAACCAAACAATTATTGAAGCGATGAAAATAACCGTAAACGCTCTTTGCAAAAAGTCCTTTGCCTTATCCCACAAAAGATGAGCAACATTTTTAAGTCCCGGCATTCTGTAATTAGGAAGTTCCATAACAAAGGGAACGGCCTCACCCTTAAAGGCGACTGTTTTGGAAACAAGAGCCACAATAATCGCCACAATGATACCGAGGAAATAAAGCCCCGCCATAACAAGACCGCTGTATTTAGGGAAAAATGCCGCGGCAAAGAAACCGTAAACCGGGAGTTTTGCCGTACAGCTCATATAAGGCGTTAGCATAATAGTCATTTTTCTATCTCTTGCGGAGGGAAGCGTTCTGCTTGCCATAACACCCGGAACAGTGCAACCGAAACCGATCAACATCGGCACGATACTTCTGCCCGAAAGGCCGATTTTTCGAAGCAATTTATCGGTTACAAAAGCAACCCTTGCCATATATCCGCTATCCTCAAGCAGAGATAAAAACAAGAAAAGAACAACAATAATCGGGATAAAACTTAAAATACTGCCAACGCCGCCGAAAATACCATCGATAACAAGGGAATGAATTACGCCGTTTACCTTAGCTTTAGTGAAAAGTTCATCAACATAAAAAGTTAAGCGGTCAATTCCCCGCTCAAGCAGGTTTTGAAAGAAAGCGCCTATAACATTAAATGTCAAAAGGAAAACCGCCGTCATAATAGCGATAAAAGCAGGAATAGCGGTGAATTTTCCGGTTAAAAACTTATCTATTGTTCTGCTGCGTTTATGCTCCTTACTCTCAGAGGGTTTTACAACCGTTTTATCGCATAATTTTTTAATAAAGGAGAAACGCATATCAGCGATTGATGCGGCTCTGTCAAGTCCTCTTTCCTGCTCCATTTGAACAATGATATGCTCAAGAAGCTCTTTTTCGTTAGAAGAAAGCTCCAAAGCCTCTAAAACAAGATCATCACCCTCAATAAGCTTGCAAGCGGCAAATCTTTTTGGTATGCCTGCATTTTCGGCATGATCTTCAATAAGGTGCATAATACTATGGATTGCGCGGTGAACTGCGCCGCATTCACTATCCTTATCGCAAAAATCCGTTCTGCCCGGTTTTTCGTTATATTTAGCGATATGAACAGCATGGTTAATAAGTTCAGAAACGCCCTCATTCTTAAATGCGCTTATCGGAACAACCGGAATACCGAGCATTGCTTCCATTTCGTTTATACGGATGGTTCCGCCGTTTCCCCTAACCTCATCCATCATATTAAGCGCCAAAACAACCGGGATTTCAAGCTCCATAAGTTGCATTGTAAGATATAGATTGCGCTCAATATTTGTTGCATCAACGATATTGATAATACCGGTTGGTTTTTGATTTAAGATAAATTCACGAGAAACGATTTCCTCACTGCTGAAAGGAGAAAGCGAATATATACCCGGGAGATCTGTAACAAGAGTATTATCATACCCTCTTATGCTTCCGCTTTTTTGATCAACCGTTACACCCGGAAAGTTTCCGACATGTTGGTTTGAGCCTGTAAGCTGATTAAAAAGGGTTGTTTTGCCGCAGTTTTGATTTCCTGCAAGAGCAAATGTAAGCATTGCATCCTTAGGAAGTGCAACGCCGGTTTCTGTATGGTATTTTCCCTCTTCACCCAAACCGGGATGCTCTGTTTTATACAAAATCTTTTTATTATTTTTTGTTATTTCAGCTTTTTCACAAGGCTCGATTTCAATTTTTTCTGCATCGGAAAGGCGAAGTGTAAGCTCATATCCATGAATTTGAAGCTCCATTGGATCGCCCATAGGCGCAAACTGAACAAGGGTTACCTGCGTTCCCGGGATAACGCCCATATCAAGAAAATGTTGGCGAAGTGATCCTTCACCGCCAACTGTTTTAATAACCGCACTTTTTCCGACTTTAAGTTCTTTTAAGGTCATATTTATCCTCTTTCATAAATGCAAAAATGCCCGAAGGTATAGAATATACCCTCGGGCGAAAAATCAAATTAGTCTTTCTTGAAAAAGTCAAGAACATCAACAAGGGATTCGTCCTCATCTTCAAGATTTGCATCCATAAGAGCGGCGATTTCATTATTTTCCTTCTTCTTGGTATCACCAAGACCGGTTGCAACAACTGTAACGCGGATAGTGTCTTCAAGATTTTCATCAAGCTGAGCACCCCAAATAATTGTTGCATCGGGATGAGCCATTTCGGAAATAAGTGTTGAAGCTTCTTCAACCTCTTCAAGTCCGATATCTTCGGAACCAATGATGCTGATGATTACGCCGCGAGCGTTATCCATTGAAGTTTCGATAAGCGGACTTGTAATAGCCATACGAGCTGCCTGTTCAGCTTTATCACGACCTGTGGCAACACCAACACCCATGTGAGCATAGCCGGCATCGGACATAACTGCCTTAACATCGGCAAAATCGAGGTTAACAAGAGCAGTAACATTGATAAGTTCAGAAATGCTCTGAACACCCTGACGAAGAACATCATCAGCGATGTTAAACGCATTCTTAAATGTAATCTTTTCTTCAGAAACAAGTTTAAGACGCTCATTCGGGATAACAACAAGACTGTCAACCTGATCGCCGAGATTTGCGATACCCTGCTCAGCCTGAGTCATACGCTTTTTGCCTTCAAAAGCAAACGGCTTTGTTACGATACCAACGGTAAGAATGCCAAGTTCCTTAGCGATTTGAGCAACCATCGGAGCAGCACCGGTACCTGTACCGCCGCCCATACCGGCTGTAATAAAGATCATATCAGCGCTGCGGATAACATTAGCGATCTCATCGCGAGATTCTTCAGCAGCGATACGGCCGTTTTCCGGATTGCCGCCCGCGCCCATTCCGCAAGAAGATTTTTCACCGATCTGAACTTTCTGATCAGCTTTTGAGAGATAAAGAGCTGCCTTATCTGTATTTATTGCAACGAATTCAACGCCGCGAACACCGGCAGCAACCATGCGGTTGATAGCGTTACCACCGCCGCCGCCAACGCCAACGACCTTAATTTGTACTACATTTTCCATATTATCTGCAACTTCAAATGCCATTTTTAACTTCCTCCGAATATATTTTTATTATTTTTTCAGTGTGATATATGAAAACTATATCACATTATTTTTCAAATTGCAACCCTTTTTATTACAATTTTGTAATTTTTTTAATTTTCAACAAAACTACCCTCACTGTTTGAAGGTGTCCACATACTTAAATCTATCGTTCCGGTGCGGTTTTCGGCAATATTCGACACCATGCCTTTAAGATGTGCGATTTTCTTATCAAGATTGTTCTCCGTACCGAGTATTACATCAAAACGGTTACAAATTCTTACAGAAATTTTTACCGCGCTTTCAACATTGATTTCATTTATTTCAAATCCGTTTTCGCGCATTTTATTTTTTATCAGCTCAACAGATTCTTTTTGATTTATATTTTCATATTCAATTTCATTTGCCAGCTTCGGTTCTTTTATAGCGGCAATGGTTTTGAAACAATTTTGGGGCTCATCATCTAAACATGAAAGAACAAAACCTTTTTCACTTACCGTATAAAACTTGCCCTGATATTCAAAATATGTATAATCAACGGCGTCTTTTACCTCAAGTTTAACACCATCGGGAAAATAGCGCTTGATATCTAATTCTTCTATATAAGGCAGCTTTTTTCTGACCTTGTTCAAAACGGAAGACGATGTTGTTGTAAACATATTCTCCCCTTTTATTTTTGCAGCGGCAACAATTTCCTTTTCGGAATAGCATTCACTTCCCTGCGAACGAACAATATTTATGGGAAACCACACGGTAAGACTTAAAATTATCGCTGCCGATATTGAAAGCAACAAAAGCGCAAGAAGTGTTCTTTTAATTCTTTTTCTTCTTGCCTTTCTTCTCCTTATTGCTCTTTTCCTTTCAAAAGCATCCATTCTTTCGGGCATATTTAATACTCCTCGTATATTTTTGCTCCAATACTCTGAAGCTTTTCGGTTATTTTTTCATATCCACGATATATATGCTGCACATCGGAAATTTTAGTATCTCCATTTGCGGCAAGAGATGCAACAATTAAAGCCGCACCGGAGCGAAGATCGGTTGCCGTACAGTTTGATCCGTTAAGCGAAGCCACACCTTTTATCACTGCAACCTTGCCTTCTGTTCTTATATCGGCACCCATTCGATTAAGTTCCGAAACAAAGCCAAAACGGTTTTCAAATATATTTTCAATATAAACCGTTGTTCCGCAAGAAAGACAAAGTGAAGCCGCAACCACCGGCCCTGCATCGGTAGGAAATGCGGGATAAACTCCGGTTCTGATAAATCTGACCGCTTTTAATCTTTTTGGCGGTAATATTTCAACAGAATTATCAGATAAATGAAATTCACATCCCGATTGCTTAAATACATCAATAACAGAATATAGATGTTTATAATTCGCATTAACAATTTTAATATTGCTTGATGTTATTGCCGCGGCGGAAAGAAATGTTGCCGTTTCTATTCTATCGGGAATAACGGAATGGGTAACACCGCATAATTTATCAACACCGTTTATAACAATTGTATCGGATCCTGCTCCCGAAATATCAGCACCTGCAGAACTTAAAAAATCGATTAAATCAACAATTTCGGGTTCTTTAGCGGCATTTCGGATAGTTGTTTTTCCGTTTGACTTTACGGCGGCAAGGATAATATTTTCCGTAGCACCAACGCTTGCAAAGGGAAGCATAATATCGGCTCCGATTATATCACCGGAAAAATTAAGACATCCGCGATCGTCGCAAACTTTAACTCCCATAAGTGAAAGCGAAGAAATATGTATATCAATAGGTCGAGGTCCCAAATTACATCCGCCCGGCATACAAACTGATGCGGACTTCATTTTGCCGAGTATTGCGCCTAAAAATACAATAGAGGACCGCATTTTGCACATAAGCTCTTGCGGAATTGTATCCCCTTTGGCACTACGAGGATCAACTGTTATTTCGTTTTCGGTTCTCGAAACTACACAGCCTAAATATTCAAGGATTTGAACACAAACCGAAACATCGGATATATCAGGACAATTTTTGATTATCGAAACGCCATCACATAAAAGCGTTGCTGCAATAATCGGCAACGCACTGTTTTTGGCGCCGCTTATACAGATTTCACCTTGAAGTTTGTTTTTTCCGCTTACAATTATTTCGGACATTATATCACCTGCAAAGTATTTTTCATTTCATACTATGCAAGGATAAATATTATGACATTTATGCGTTTGTGTAAAGGCGCATTATTTCTTCAAAAATGCGCTCATTTGAATCAGAAATTGCCATTTTATCAGCCGCTTTTGACATTTGGGCAAGCTTAGGTTTGTTTTCAATAAGATACTTAACCGTTTCGATAAGCGATTCACCGGTTAAATCTTTTTCCTCAATTATCTCTGCGGCGCCGGCTTTTTTAAGCGTCATTGCGTTATGGTACTGATGATTTTCGGCAACATAGGGTGACGGAATAAGCACAGAGGGCTTTTTGCATATTTCAAGTTCGCTGAGTGTGATTGCTCCCGCCCTGCAGATAACAAGATCTGCCGCAGCCATACAAACATCCATATTATCAATATATTCCCTGATCTCGATTTCCTCGGAAATTTGAGTTCCGCTATCGGAAAGTCTTTTAAGCATTGTTTCGTATCCGGATTTACCGGTTGAATGGATATGATAGAACTTTTTTGAACCGTTATGCCATTTAATAAGTTCCTCAACTGCTTCGTTAACGGGTCTTGCCCCTAAAGAGCCTCCGAAGGATAAAATAACCGGTCTGTCATCAAAGCCTAAAATTTCTCTTGCCTTATCTTTATCCATAAGAGAAACCTCGCTTCTGACCGGATTTCCGACAACCAAAGGTTTCTTTTTGCATTTAAGATATTTTTCTGCTTCGGGCATTGCAAGCATAACCGAGTCAACAACTTCAGAAAGCATTTTAGTTGTTATTCCGGGATAAGCATTTTGCTCATGGATTGCGGTTTTAATACCGAGCTTTGCCGCCTCGCGAACTACGGGGCCGCTAACATAACCACCCGTTCCGATAACGATATCGGGAGATAATTCTTTAAGTATCTTTCTTGCGGTTATAGAAGAAGTTAAAACCTTTCTCACCGCAACAACATTTCTGCCGATATTTTTAAGCGTTATTTTGCGCTTAAAACCTGCAACATCAATAGTTCTGAAATTATAGCCCTTTTGCGGAACGAGAACGGATTCTAATTTCCCTTCTGTTCCAATATAACTTATTCTTGTTTCAGGAAGTTGCTCTCTTATATAACCTGCTATGGCAAGAGCCGGATTTATATGACCGGCAGTTCCACCGCCTGCAAAAAGAATATGCATAATTTTTCCCCTTTTCAGTTCTTTTCAACCGTTGATGCCCTTGAAATCGATAAGACTATTCCCATTTCAGCCAGCAGGAAAAACAAAGATGTTCCGCCGTAACTGAAAAAAGGAAGACTTATTCCCGTGTTGGGCATTGTATTGGTTACAACAAATATATTAAGCATTGCCTGAAGTCCGACTTGAAATGTAAGACCTACGGCAAGCAAAGATCCGAATTTATCAGGTGAGCGCATTGCGATTGAAAATCCACGGTAAACAAGCAATGCAAAAAGGATGATAATAACAAGAGCACCGATAAGCCCTAATTCTTCACATACGATCGAAAAAATAAAATCGTTATGAGGCTCAGGCACCCAAAGATATTTTTGCCTTGACTGACCAAGTCCTCTTCCCAAAATTCCGCCGGAACCGATTGCAAGAAGTGACTGAATGGTTTGAAAGCCTTTTCCGCTTGCATCAAGCCAAGGATCAATCCAATACTTTATTCGTTCAGAACCATAACTTACAACGCCGGAAAAAATAGCTACCGCGCCAACACCTAAAGCACCGAAACCGCCGATTATCATAAAACGTTTTTTAATTCCGCCGATGATGATAAGAACAATTCCTATTGCCGCAACAAGAATAGTTGCGGAAATATGCGGTTCAAAGAAAATAAGTCCGCAGATAAGCCCCATAAGTCCAAGCAAAAAAGCAATATATCCAAACGAGCTCATTTTTTTATAATTTGCTGAAATAAGATGAGCAAAAAGAAGGGTTATTGCAAATTTTGCAATTTCCGATGGCTGAAATGTGATTGGGCCTAACGGAAACCAGCGCTTAACATTCATACCCGAAACCATTGGCGGCAGTACAAGCATAACGCCGAGTAATGCAACAATCGCGATATAAATAAGCCAACTGAACTTTCTGAAAAAATGGTAATCAATTTTAGAAAGCACAAACATGGCACAAAGACCGACTGCAGCCCAAATAAGCTGCCTTAAAATAAACTTAAAACTGTTATTATAATATTCCAAACTGTAAGCATAACTTGCGGAAAACAGCATAACAAGTCCGGTTACAAGAAGAATAAGAACAAGTGCTAAAAAAGAAACATCCATGCGGCCTTCCTGAATTAAGCCGTTTCTTTTTTTGCGTTCTGTTTTAACAGCCATAAAGCCGCCCTCCGTTCCTAATTATTTTATATTACCAAGAAAAAATAACAAACAAAAGTGCGATAAAGCAGAAAACAAATGTTACCGCAGAGAAAAGGAAAACGATCTTCTGCTCTGACAATCCGCACATTTCAAAATGGTGATGAATAGGAGCCATCTTAAAAAGTCTTTTCTTTGTTCTTTTATAATAAGCAACCTGAATCATAACCGATAACGCTTCCATAAAATAAACTGCGCCGATCAAAATAAGCAAAATCGGTCTGCCGATTGCAAATGACATTGCAACAACCGATCCGCCTAAAAACATAGAACCGGTGTCTCCCATAAATACCTTTGCCGGTTTTGCGTTCCAAACAACAAAGCCTGCACAAGCGCCGCCGATAGACGCGGCAAAAACATTCGGAGCGTGCATTCCCATAAATCCGCTTGCCAAAACGAAGGCACAGGAAACAACGAGAGTGACTGACGAAGCGAGGCCATCAAGACCATCGGTTAAATTAACGGCGTTTGTAAATCCGTAAATAAAGATGAGAGCGATAGGCCAAAAAACGAGGCCTAATCCGCTTGTTATATTAACTTCACCAATAAAAGGAATATATGTTGTACTCATTCCGGCAAAAGAAAGAGTTAAAAGATAAAGTGCCGAAACCAACAACTGCAAAATTGTTTTCTGTCTTGCGGTAAGTCCTAAATTGCGTTTTTTAACAATTTTAATATAATCATCAAAAAAGCCTATACCGCCCATACAAAGCGCCATTATTACTCCTGAAAGGAAAACGGTTAATCTATAAGGATTTTTAAGCTCATTTGAAAATCCTGCGCCGGAAAAATATGAAAAGCAGAAAGTTACAAGCAATGCTGCAATCATACCTGCAACCATCATTATTCCGCCCATAGTGGGTGTTCCCTGTTTATCCTTATGCCATTTTGGTCCTATTTCAAGAATAGTTTGCCCAAATTTCAACTTTCTTAAATATGGTATAACAACATATCCCAAAAGCGCCGTTACGGCAAAGGAAACAACAGCAGCAATAACCGCAGTATAATTTGACATTTTTTATTCCTTCTTTTTTATAAATTCTTGAGTGCTTCAGCCACAACTTCACGCTCGTCAAGGTGAATTGTACCTGTGTTCAAAATTTGATATGTTTCGTGACCTTTTCCCGCAAGAATGATTATATCATCCTTCTGTGCTGTGGAAATAGCATAATTTATTGCTTCAATTCGGTTTGCAATAACCTTTGTAGGTGTGTTAACGCCTTTTGTTCCCTCAACAATATCCTTTATGATTGCATCGGGATCTTCTGTTCTCGGGTTATCACTTGTTATAATCACGAAATCGGCATTTCTAACAGCGATATTTCCCATAATAGGACGCTTTGTTTTATCACGGTCACCGCCGCAGCCAAAAACAACAGTCAAACGGTTTTTCTCACATTCACGGAAAGTGGAGAGAATGTTTTTAAGACCGTCGGGAGTATGGGCATAGTCGATAATCACGGTGAAATCTCTACCGGTCGGAACAACCTCTGCCCTGCCCTTAACACCTTTCATTTCAGAAAGAGCTTCACGGATAACATCAATATCAACACCGAGTTCCAAAGCAGAAACGATTGCCGCAAGGGAATTATAAACAGTAAATTTACCGCCTGTGTTAACCTTTATATGATGAAGTCCGTTTTCGCCCATAAGCTCATACTCAACATTGGTTGGGCGGAAAGTTATGCTTTTAGCGGCATAATCCGAAAAATTACTTTCGGAATAAGTTAAAGTTTTGCAGGTTAGCCCTTGCATAAGCTGAGCAGAATATTTATCATCGGCATTTATAACGCCGGTTTTACACATTGAAAACAAAATCTTTTTTGCCTCAAGATAGTTTTCCATTGTTTTATGATAATCAAGATGATCCTGCGTTAAATTTGTGAATATAGCGACATCAAATTCAAAACCGGCAACTCTCTTCTGATGAAGTGCGTGTGAAGAAACTTCCATTATAGCATATTTGCATCCCTCGTCACGCATTTGAGCAAACAAAGCATTGAGCTCATAAATTCCGGGAGTTGTGTTATGGGATTCAACAACCCTATCACCGATCATATATTGAATTGTTCCTACAAGGCCAACCTTGTTTCCGGCGTGTTCAAGAATTGATTTAAGCATATAGGTTACAGAGGTTTTGCCGTTTGTTCCCGTAACACCAACAAGATGAAGATCTTTTTGCGGATTTCCGAAATAATTTGAACACATAACCGCAAATGCATCATGCGTATCTGATACAACAACTTGATTATCAAGTCCTAAATCCTTTTCACAAACAATTACGGAAGCACCCGCCTCAAATGCTTGTTTTGCAAAGTTGTGTCCGTCAACAATAGGGCCTTCAATGCAAACAAAAACAAATCCGGCTTTAACTTCGCGCGAATCATCGGTTAAACCGCTGATTTCGGTCTTTTCAAACTTTCCGCTGTATTCCGGCAACAATTCACTGAATAACATTTTTATCTCCCTCTTAATTAACTGCTAAATCGGCATTTCCCGAAGTTCGGAAACTAACCGTTATAATTTGTCCCTTTGAAACGGTTGAACCCGTTTCGATGCTTTGGCTGTAAGAAACAGCATCTGCCGTTTCAGTATTACCGGAAAAATCAACATTTAACCCTGCGCTTGCCGCGGCAGCATTTACCTCTTGAACAGTAAGGCCTACAAGATTGGGTACCGTTGTTTGTTCATCCTTTGCATCATCTGTATAAAGAATGACAGTTCCGTTTTTATATATTGACTCTCCGGCTTCCGGCAACTGCTTTTTAACCGTATCACCCGAACCGACAACTTTATATACAAGACTTGAATGCTGAAGTTCTGCTTTAGCTGTATTAAGGTCTTTACTTACAACATCGGGAACTGCAACAGCTAAATGCTTTAACTGTTCTTCTGTATATTGCGGCTCAAATCCGAGGTACGGCAAAATATCCGCCATAACCTTAGATCCAACCGGAGCGGAAATCGTTCCGCCGTAATAATTGCTTCCCATAGGTTCATCAAGCATAACAAGAACGGCAATTTCAGGATTATCTATCGGAGCGATACCAACATAAGAACCTATATAAAGATTTGATTTTCCGGTTTCAAGAATTTTTGCAATTTTCTGCGATGTTCCCGTTTTGCCGCCGATGCGGTAACCGGAAACAATACCGTTTTTAGCGCCGTTATTTACAACATACTCCAAAAATGTTCTCATTGTTTTTGAAGTTGTGTTAGATACAACCTGTCTTTTGCTCTCGGTTGAAACAGTTTCAACGGTTTGACCGTCATGGTTTATTATTTTGCTTACTATGTGCGGCTTAACAAGATATCCGCCGTTTACAGATGCAGCCGCAACGCACAGCATTTGCATTGGAGTTATATTAAATGTTTGACCGAATGAAGATGATGCAAGCTCCGTAGGGCCCATATTTTCTGCCGAGTGATAAGTTGATGATGCTTCACCCGGAAGATCAATACCGGTCTTTTCGGTAAGACCAAAAGCTTTGAAATATTTTGAAAAGGTTGATGTTCCGATAAGCTGACCTATCTGAATAAAAGCAGGGTTGCAGGAATTAGACATTGCCTGAGCCAAATTCTGTGTTCCGTGACCGCCGTGATTATCATGGCAATGATAAGCATTTCCGGCAACAACATAGGTGTGGTTGCATGTAAAGGTACTTTTATCGTTAACGAGCGACTCTTCAAGTGCGGCGGAAGCCGTAAATATCTTGAAAACAGAGCCGGGTTCGTAGGTATCGGAAACCGCTTTGTTTCGCCACTGGCGATTAAGAAGTTCTGCTTTTAATTTGCTTTTTTCTTCTTCATTCTCAACAGCATTTACTTTTGCGCTGTCTTCCGAAGAAAGTGTGAAAGGATCATTTGAATTAAAATCTCCGCTGACGGCAAGGCCTAATATTGCGCCGGTGTTAACATTCATTACAATAACCGCGCCTCTTTCGGCAACTTGGTTTTCATCAATTGCGGCATCAAGATATTTTTCGCAGGCATACTGAATATAAGAATCAAGTGAAAGAACCAGCGAGTTGCCCTGCTGTGCCTCTTCAAGTCTTTCATAAGAGAAAGGCATATCGGCACCTTTCGCATTTTTAGCGGCAACAACACGACCGGCAACGCCGGTAAGCGTATTATCATAGTAGCTTTCAAGTCCGGCAAGGCCCTGATTATCATCACCGACAAATCCCAAAACACATGAAGCCAAAGTATCATTCGGATAATAGCGTTTTGTTGTTTCATCAAGACCGATATAACTTGAAAGTTCAAGCTTTTTATTATCTGAAATAAATTGCCTTACCTTATCGGCAACGGATTTTTCAATTTTTTTCTTAACCGTTACATAATAATTTGATTTATTACATTTTTCAAGGATCTCATCATATTCCATTTCAAGGATTGAGGAAAGTCCCTCGGCGATAACATTTTTAACCTTAGTTGCCTCTTCCTCTTTAAGAGAACGAAGACCGTTTGGCGTGATATAAACCGTCCAAGCGGTAGAACTTGTCGCAAGCAGGTTCATATTATTATCGTATATTTCACCGCGCGGTGCAGTTATAAGGCTATCATAAAGTTGCTGTTCGGAAGCAAGTGTCTGATATTTATCGCCGTTAATGATCATTATTTTAACAAGGCTGCCAGCGGAAACAAGTGTCATACAAAGAATAACGATTATCATTATTATAACAATTCTTATTCCCATTTGCCTGTTTGGTTTTACGGACACTTTTTCCACTCCCTTCATGCCTTATTATGCTTGAAAACGAGAGTTGAACAGTATTCCTTTTCGACTCTCGTATTCTCTATAAATTATATTAACATTATTTATTATATATTACAATAACAAATTTCAATTTTGCGAACTAAAAGTTGTACCCTTTTCGGTTACTGCTGAATTCTTATCCTGAACGCGAATGTATTTAACCTGATCTTTATCCATTTTCTGCATTCCGAGTTCACTTGCTTCAAGTTCAACATTGGAATAAGAAATTCTGCGTTCAAATTCAACCTCTAAACTTGTTTTTTCACTTTCAAGTGTTGAAATTTCGCTTTTTATTGAATTTATCTCAGAGTTTACCTCGTTAATGCGAATTCTTAAAAAGATATTTCCGCATAAAGCAAACAACATAAAGCCAACAGCAAAAACAGACAAAGCCGTTATTGAAACGGGCTTAGAAGCGCTTCTTGCTCGTGAACGAGAAACCGTTTTAGGCATTTTAACTATATTTTGATTTTCAGCCTGGGTGCGCGGCTTAAAGCGTTCGAAATCGTAAGCCAGACTTTCGTTGTAATACTTCATATTATTCACCAAAAAGGCCTCCTTTATAGTTTGATTATTGACCTGAGTTTTGCACTTCTGCTTCTCGGATTTTCTGATAACTCTTCCGGAGAAGCAACAATGGGTTTTCTGTATTTTAGTTTGCCGCGCGGCATTTTTCCGCACACGCAAACGGGTAAGTCGGGAGGACAGGTACAACCGGTACATAATTCTTTGAATTTAAGTTTGACTGCCCTATCCTCAAGTGAATGGAAGGTTATTATCGATAAAATACCGTTTTTATTAAGTAAATCAAAGGCATCTTCAAGTGCCTCATTAAGCTCGTCCATTTCGCCGTTAACGGCAATTCTTAAAGCCTGAAAGCATTTTCTTGCAGGATGCCCGTCCCGCCTTGCGGCAGCGGGAACGGACTGTGCAATCAAATCGGCAAGCTCGGTTGTCTTTGTAATGGGGGAATTATTACGCCTATCAACGATCTTGCCTGCTATTCTGTAAGCAAATTTTTCTTCACCGTATCTTCTGAAAATATCAGTCAGCTCGTCTATTCCGAGGGTGTTAACCAGATCAGCCGCCGTTCTGCCTTCTTTACTCATTCGCATATCAAGCGGAGCTTCTTTATGATAAGAAAATCCTCTTTGTGCGGTATCGAGTTGGAAGGATGAAACGCCGAGATCAAGCAATATTCCGTCAAGCCCTTCAATATTCAGTTCTTTAATAACGGATTTCATTTCGGAAAATCTTGAATGAATAACGGTTGCAGGATAACCCTTTAACCTTTCGGTCGCCGTAATAACGGCATCGGGATCGCGATCAAGGCAGATAAGTTTTCCGCCTGATAATCTTTTTGCTATTTCGCTTGAATGACCGGCACCGCCAACCGTTCCGTCAAGATATATTCCGTTTGGTTTTATTTCAAGTGAATCAATCGTTTCGTTAAATAAAACCGGTTTATGATTAAATTCCATAATTAAAACTCAAGTTCATTAACCATTGAAGCAATGGATTCAGGCGTATATTCCGCATTTTCCTTTGCCCAAAGATCTTTATTCCAAATTTCAAGGTTTGTATCAACGCCGATGATGTGTGCTTCTTCAAAAAGCTCAGCATAATCACGCAACGCCGCAGGTAGAAGAATTCTTCCTTGCGCATCAAATTCAACATTAAACGCACCGTCATACAAAAAGCGCTTAACGGCACTTGACTTGGCCATGGGAAGCTCGCCGATTTTGGCAACAAGCTTTTCCCACTGTTCTGTTGGATACGCGCATATACATCTTTTACCGAATATGCCGCGGCATATCATAAAGCTGGAGCCCAATTCTTCCCTGAGCTTTGAAGGGATGGCAAGCCTGCCTTTTTTATCGATATTATGATCATAACCACCGTAAAGCATTTGTTGCCACCTCACTTTCACCACTTTGATACACTTTTATGGGAAAATCACACACTTTTCACCACTTATTAGCATTATAATACCACTTTTCAAAAAAATCAACCCCTATTTTCAAAAAAATGAAAAAATATCAATTTTTTAACATTTGATATTTCTAAATATAAAAACGGATCTCTTTCTTGAAGAAAGAAACCCGTTTTTTATTTATAAAATTATGCAAACCAAACCGTTGCATCCTTCATTTATTACCCTTTCAACCGTTTCCTGAACGCGCATTCTCGCATCGGGCGGCATTTTTGAAAGTTTTGTATGCAGTCCTTCATTAACAAGCTCGTGCAAGGATTTTCCGAAAATGTTTGAATCCCATATTTTAACCGGATCTTCCTCAAATTCGCTCAGCAAATATTTAATAAGATCTTCCGACTGCTTTTCGCTTCCGACTATTGGGCTTACCTCGGTTGTAATATTTGCCTTCATAAGATGAATGGAAGGAGCGGACGCTTTTAGCCTTACGCCGTATCTTCCGCCCTGCTTAACAATTTCGGGATCCTGCAAGGTCAGTTCGTTTATTTCCGGCATCACTATTCCGTATCCCGTAGCTTCAACCTGATCAAGCGCATCTTTAACCCGCATATACTGCTTTTTAATTTGCGCTAAATCCTTAACAGCACACATAAGCTCGTGCTCATCATTTATTGCAAGCCCCGTTGTTTCGGCAAGAATATTATAAAACAGTTTTTGGTTAAGGACTATATCAACCTTGGCATTCCCCTGCCCTAAATCGATTGAAGAAATTTTAACACTTTCAACGCCTGATGAAGCGCTGAACTGTTTTTCAAAATTGTTAACATCTCTGATATGTTTTATTCCAAGCGCCGCCGTTTTCACCGATTCCGTAAGATCTGCTCGAAGCGGATGATCAAGAGAAAGTGAGTTTACCCATTTCGGATAATCAATGTTTATCTCACGAACCGGAAATTCATACAGTATTCTTGACAAGATTGATTTAATATCTTTTTCGGTAAGATCAAGACAGTTTACCGGGATAACCGGAACACCGTATTTGTGAGAAATGTCGTCCGCTGTGTCAAGCGCCGTATCACTTGCGGGGTCTGTGCAGTTAAGTAGAACAATATATGGTTTGTTTATCCCTTTTAGTTCATTTATAACTCTTTCCTCAGCCTCGGCATACTCAGATCTCGGAATATCGCTTATGCTGCCGTCAGTTGTGATAACAAGCCCTATTGTTGAATGTTCGTTAATAACCTTTTTTGTGCCGACCTCGGCCGCCATATTAAACGGCACCGATTCCTCATACCAAGGTGTTTTAACCATACGCGGCTCATTATTCTCTATGTATCCGAGCGCGCTTGGAACAATATAACCAACACAATCTATAAGACGCACACGCATATTACAATTTTCATCAATTTTAACCTTTGCTCCCTTTTCGGGAATGAATTTAGGTTCGGTAGTCATGATGGTTCTGCCCGAAGAAGATTGAGGAAGCTCATCCATTGCGCGCTCGCGGTTATATTCATCCGCCATATTCGGAAGCACGAGTTTATCCATAAACTGCTTAATGAATGTTGATTTGCCTGTTCTGACCGGCCCCACGATCCCGATATAGATGTCTCCGCCTGTTCTTTCGCTTATGTCACGGTAAATACTTGTATCTGTCATAATCAATCCTCCGCTTTTTTTCATTGCACATTTTAAGGTTATGAAAATATTTTTTCAAATATGCTAAAATAAACCTTGATTTTTGCAAAACGATGGATTATAATATGTAGGTCGTCTGGAGATGTCGCCTAGTCCGGTCGAGGGCGCACGATTGGAAATCGTGTAGCTCGGAAACGAGCTCGAGAGTTCGAATCTCTCCATCTCCGCCAAAAAATAAAAGCAACACTTTATGTGTTGCTTTTATTTTTTTACAGTATGGCGGAAAGAGATTCGAACAGGACGGTTTTGCACCGGCAAAACGTCAACCTTTCGGTGAATGGTTGACGAGTCCGCGTGCGTGTCGGGAACGGTAGTTCCCGAGCGAATCTCGTCTATATTTTCGATCATATATAATTGTCTTTTATGTGTTGCTTTTATTTTTTTCAGTATGGCGGAAAGAGATTCGAATTGTCGGTTTTGCACCGGCAAAATCCAAATCAAATAAAGTATTTTCTCATTTGCATTTTATATATTATAATGTATAATATAGTGTGTCATCTAAATTATACGAAAGGGTGATTGCCGTGTTAATAAAAGATAAAACGCTTGACGAAGAACGCGCTTTATATGGCATTAAAAATTCAAAGGTTTTGAATTGTCGCTTTGATGGGCCGGCTGATGGTGAATCAGCACTTAAAGAATGCGAAAATATAACCGTTGATAATTGTTATTTTAATCTTCGCTACCCCTTTTGGCATAACAATAACACAGTCATAACCAATTGCGAGCTTACTGAACTATGCAGGGCGGCTTTGTGGTATGACGAAGATATAAAAATAAAGGACTCTGTTATGAACGGCATTAAGGCATTGCGAGAATGCCGCAAAATTGACCTTTCAAGCACAAAAATCATCTCTCCTGAATTTTTATGGAGATGCAAGGAGATTAAAATTGATAACTGCTCCCTTCAATCGGAGTATGCGATGTTTGAAAGCTCTGATCTTGAAATAGATAAATTAAATATGTGTGGCAAATATTCTTTTCAATATGTTGAAAACGCTGTTTTGCGTAACTGCGTGCTTGATACAAAGGATGCCTTTTGGCATAGCAAAAACGTCACGGTTTATGACAGCGTTGTTAAGGGAGAATATCTTGGATGGTATTCAAAAAATCTTAAATTAGTTCGTTGCAAGATCAGCGGCACTCAGCCGCTTTGCTATTGTGAAGGCTTGGTGCTCAGTGATTGCACAATGGAAAACACCGATCTTTCATTTGAAAGAAGTGATGTCAATGCCACTGTTTTCGGAAATATAGAAAGCGTTAAAAATCCCGCTTGCGGCAAAATTGTTGCCGACTCAATCGGCGAGATAATTATGGAAAAAGAGTTTATTGATCCTGAAAAATCAGAAATCATCATAAGATAAAGGAATGAAAGTTATGAAAAAAGTTATTGTTATTTCAACAAGTTTGCGTCCGAACAGCAATTCGGAAAAATTAGCACAGTGTTTTGCAAACGGTGCAAAGGATGCCGGAAATGATGTTCAAATCATTTCACTTAAAGGTAAAAATATTAAATTTTGTGTTGGTTGTATGACCTGCCAAAAAACAGGAACCTGCATTTTTAAGGATGATGCTATTCAAATCGCCGAAACGGTGTTAAATGCCGATGTTGTTGTTTGGGCAACGCCGATTTATTATTACGAAATGTCAGGACAGATGAAAACGATTATTGACCGAATGAATTTAATGTTTTCAAAGGATTATAAATTCCGCGAGGTTTACTTTTTATCAACCGCCGCCGATACTGATGACACCGTTCCCGAACGCGCAATTTCAAGTTTGCAGGGATGGATAGATTGCTATCCGAAATCAGAAATAAAAGGCACTTTATTTTGCGGCGGCGTTGATGAGCCGAACGAAATCAAAGGAAACACAAAGCTTGATGATGCCTATAAAATGGGCAAAAATGTTTGAGTTTATATAATTGTTTTTGCTGAACGCAGTTCACCAAAACAATTCGGGCACTACAATTTTATTCAATAATATTTCAGCAAAAAAATGGGAGGGCGTGGAAGCCCTCCCATACAATTTATATCAATTCATTAAAGTTCGTCGGCTATTGAATAGATAAGCTTTTCGGTTTTTTCCCAACCGAGGCACGGGTCGGTTATGGATTTTCCGTAAATGTGACCTGAAACATCCTGGCAGCCGTCTTCAAGATAACTTTCGATCATAAGTCCCTTAACGAGAGATTTAATACCGCTATTACTGTTTCGGCTATGAACAACATCGGATGCAATTCTAATCTGTTCGATGTAGTTTTTACCGGAATTTGCATGGTTGCAGTCGATAACAGCAGATGGATTTGCAAGTCCGCTTTCGGCATAAAGTTCACAAAGATTCATAAGATCCTCATAATGATAATTTGAAACATACTTTCCCGCAAAATCAATATATCCGCGCATTATGGCATGAGTAAGCGGATTGCCATGGGACTTGACCTCCCATCCTCTGTAAATAAATGTATGAGGATTTTGACCTGCCTTGATAGAGTTCATCATAACGGCAAGATCGCCGCCCGTTGGGTTTTTCATACCAACCGGCTCACTTATTCCGCTTGCCGTAAGGCGATGCTGCTGATCTTCAACCGAGCGTGCACCAACAGCAACGTATGCAAGCAGATCGGACAAATAACGGTGATTTTCAGGATATAGCATTTCATCAGCGCAGGTAAATCCGAATTCATCAAGTGCTTTTGTGTGAAGCTGTCTTATAGCGATAATTCCGCCGAGCATATCCGTATGCTCTTCGGGGTTTGGCTGATGAAGCATTCCCTTATAGCCGGAACCGGTTGTTCTCGGTTTATTTGTATAAATACGAGGAATTATAAATATTTTATCCTTAACCTGTTCCTCAACCTTTTTTAAGCGACCGATATATTCAAGAACAGAGTCCTCGCGGTCGGCAGAGCAAGGACCGATAATAAGGATAAATTTATTTGATTTTCCCGTGAAAATATCTCTTATTTCTTCATCACGAGCCGCTTTGACCGCCGCGGATTTTTCACTTACGGGATATTTTAATTTTATTTGTTGCGGAATGGGAAGTTTCCGCTTAAAATCCATATTCATTTTCTAATTACCTCTTATTTTCTTTATTAAACTGCTTTCTTCTTGAAGATGAAATGCGCATCATTTCGCGCATACCCTCACGATCGCCGTTTTTAACAAAATCATAAAGTTTATTAAAAGTTTGGCGATAAGCATCCATTTCAACAAGCAGTGCTTCGCGGTTTTCAAGGAAAAGTTCGCTCCACATTTCATCATTGATATTCGCAATTCTTGTAAGGTCACGGAAAGAGTCGCCGGTATATTTAACAAGCTCGGGACTATCATTTGCACACATAAGTGAAACGGCGATACAGTGCGTGAGCTGTGAAAGAAATGCTATCATAGCATCATGTTCCTTAACACCAAGGCATGAAATTGTATTGAATTCAAGTGTTTCGCCGAGCGACTTACAGATTTCAATGCCTTCTTCGGTATTTTTATCGGTTGGAACAACGATATAGTTGGCGGCACGGAAAATACTTTCATCGGCATTTTGAACACCATATACTTCACGACCTGCCATAGGGTGAGCGGATATAAACTCAACACCGTTTGGCATAAGCGACTGAATTTTATCCACAACAAACCCTTTAACGCCCGTAACATCGGTAACTATTGTGCCGGGCTTTATAAGATGAGCGTTTTCTTTCATCCAATCAATAAAGGTTTGCGGATAAAGAGCAACAACAATAATATCGGCTTCGGCAATAAGCTCTGCATCCACCTCTGCTTTACCCGCATCAATATAACCTTTTTCCACTGCAAAATCAATACTTGACTGACTTCTTGTTATCGCTTTAACGGCATAACCCTGCCTTTTAAGGCACATGGCATAACTGCCGCCCAAAAGACCCAAACCTACAATAAGTATTTTTTTATTTTTATCAAGTTTCATATTCAACAACATCCACATTCAAAGATTTTATTACTGAAAAGAAATCGGGAAAGCTTTTGCTTACCGCTTGCGCACCCTCTATTCTTCCGCCGGTTATACTGCAAAGGAGAGAAAGAGCCATAACGATACGATGGTCGTTATGTCCGCACAAAACCGCCTCGGGCGCTTTTATTTGTCCTCCCCTGACAACAACTTTATTTTCAAAAACAACCGTTTCAATGCCGAATTTCGCAAGTTCTGATTTCATCGCCTCGGCGCGGTCACTTTCCTTTATTTTAAGGCGTTTTGTACCCGTAAACACAACCTCGCCTTTGCATGCGGCCAGTGCAAACATCACCGGTGCCAAATCAGGGCAATCGGAAAGATCAAACGAAGCGTTTTTATCCTGAAGCGCGGCAAACATTTTTTTATAAACACGGTCGCCTTGAAGAGAATTTGAGTTAAGTCCTAAAACATTTACATTTCCGCCGATCAAATTAAAGCCATCAAGAAAAGCGGCGTTTGAATAATCGCCTTCAACGGTTATGTTTTCGGCTCGGAATTTTTGATTTCCTTTAACAAAATATTCTCTGCCGTTTCTTTTTATTTCGATACCGAAAAGCGACAATGCTTCACAGGTCATATTGATATAAGATTCACTTTCAAAATCGCCCGTTATAACAATTTTACTATCACTTTGAAGAAGCGGAAGAGCGAAAAGAAGTGCTGTTATAAACTGGCTTGAAATGTTGCCGGGAACAGTATAGTCGCCGCATTTTAATTTACCGCAAACTCGCAGGCTGCCTTTATCCTTAACAAACTCTATACCCTGCTTTTCGCAGATTTCTTCATAGATTGAAAGCGGTCTTGAAAACAGTTTTTCACTACCCGAAAGAGTTTTCTCGGAATTTGATAAAAGGCACAACGGAATCATAAAACGCAATGTGCTTCCGCTTTCGCGGCATTTAAGCGCCGCGGTTTCGCAGGAAAGCGGATCAAGTCCGCCTAAAAACACGCTTTTTTCTTTTCTTTCAACCTTTGCGCCAAGCGCTTCAAGGCAATCAAGAGTTGCGCTTATATCCTCGGAATAAGCGATGTTATTAACCTCGCATCCGCTTGTAAACGCCGCACAGATAAGCATTCGATGTGCCGCGGATTTTGAAGGCGGCGCAAAAACTTCGCCACGGGCAACGCTTTTATTTATTAAAACATTCATCAATCTTCTCCGTGCAATTCTTTCAAATAGTCTATTGCTTCAAGATAGCCATCAAATCCCTTGCCGGTTATGGTTTTAACGCAGGCAAGACGAATATAACTGATTTGGCGGAAGTCTTCGCGTGAAGGAACATCGGAAATATGCACTTCAACAGTATCAATACTTACCGATTTAACGGCATCAAGTAAAGCAACACTTGTGTGGGTATATGCGCCGGGGTTTATAACAATACCGTCTGCGTTGCCGTATGCCTGCTGAATTTTATCAACCAGGTCACCCTCATGGTTAGACTGATAAAGTTCAACCTCTATTCCCTGCTTTAAGCAATGATCTGTTATAAGCTTACAGAGAGAGTCATAATTTTTATTGCCGTATATTTGCGGCTCGCGAAGGCCGAGCATATTCAGATTTGGCCCGTTTATAACAAGAATTTTCATTTTAAGAATTCCCCTTTTATTTTTTCAGCACATTTTTTTGATGAAAGTTTATTTTCGATAATATGGTCAGCTGTTCTAACATATATTGAATATCTTTCATTATATCGCTTTTCAAGATCAGCTCGGTTGCTTGAAAGCGGACGATTTTGGGTTGCCCCGATAAGTTCAATCGGGCGGTCGATAAACCATATTATTCCGTTTTGTTTAAGGGCTGCTATATTATCGGGATCAAGAATTGCGCCGCCGCCCGTTGCGATAACGGTGTTCTGTCTTGTTGAAATCTCCGCTATTGCCTGTTTTTCTATTGCACGAAATCCGGGCTCACCAACCGATGCGAATATATCGGTTATCTGCTTTTTTTGCTGATCAACTATATAATCATCGCTATCAACAAAATCCATATTAAGGTTTTTTGCCAAAATTTTGCCGATTGTGGTTTTACCCGCACCGGGCATTCCCGTAAGCACTATATTCTGCTTAGATTTAAGTATCTCATTATAAACCTTATCGGTTTTTTCATCCGAAACGCTAAGTCCCGTGAAATATTCAGCCGCAACTGCCGCTTGTTTAACAAGCATATAAAGTCCGCCGGAAGCGATTATTCCCTTTTCCTTCGCGCTTAAAACAAGCTTTGAACAAAGCGGATTATAAATCGCATCAATAACGCCGCAAACATTCGGATAATCGTCAAGGCATATAGGCTGATTATCGGCATTAGGGAACATTCCGCAGGGAGTTGAATTTATAATAATCTGAGCATTATTATGTTTTTCCTTTGCCGTTTCATAGGTTATGCAGCCGTCGTTGCCGCTTCGGGACACGCGGTATATTTCCGCCGCGCCGCAATGTTTTGCAACATGAAACGCGGTTTTGGATGTTCCGCCGCTTCCCAAAATAAGCACTTTTTTATCTTTAAGAGATAACCCGCACTTATTGATAAGCGACAGCATACCGCTGAAATCGGTGTTATATCCGAACAGCTTGCCGTTTTTATTAACAATGGTGTTAACCGCGCCTATTTCCTTTGCATCTTCGCTTATTTCATCAAGAAAAGGAATTACCGCTTGTTTATAAGGAATAGTTACATTTATTGCCTTAAAATCTTTTTTCAGCATAAAAAGCGATAACTTATCCTTTTCTATTTCGCAAAGCTCATATTGATAATCAAACAACTTTGCATGTATTTCCTTTGAAAAACTGTGAGTTAATTTTTCGCCTATGCAACCGTAAAACATTATTTCACCCAATCCGTACCAAATCGTGTGGCAAGCATATCATAAACCGTGATCGCCGCCATACTGTCAACAACAACTCTTGCTCTGTGAACTATGCAGGGATCGTGCCTGCCGCTTGAAATAAGTGTTGTATTTTCAAGCGTTTTCATATTAATCGTATCCTGTTCGCGGAAAATCGTGGGCGTTGGTTTGATCGCTGTTCTGAAAATTACCGGCTCACCGTTTGTTATGCCACCCAAGATACCGCCGTTATTATTGGTTTTTGTATGAATTTCACCGTTTTCACAAAAAAGCTGATCGTTTGCCTCGCTGCCGAACATATCGGCGATGGCAAAACCTTTTCCGAACTCAACTCCCTTAACCGCCGGAACGGAAAACATCGCATGGGAAAGCATACTTTCGAGTGAATCGAACATCGGCTCGCCTACTCCTGCCGGAAGACCGATTATAGCGGTTTCAAGAACACCGCCTACGCTATCCTTATGCTCTGCCGCTTTTATAATCGCGGATTGCATTTTTTCCTCACAGGAAGGATCTATGACCGCAAATGTTTTATTGTTAAGATCTGCTATCTCGGCTTTATAATCCGAAAAATCGGCATCGGTAATGCCGACACATTTTTTGATATGAGATCCGATATAAATTCCCTTTTTGTTAAGTGCGGGAATAACAAGCGCTGCCGCCGCAACGATAGCCGCGGTTATTCTTCCGCTTTGATGTCCGCCGCCGCGATAATCTTCAAAACCGCCGTATTTACAATGAGCGGTGTAATCGGCATGAGAGGGTCTTGCCTTATCTTTTATTTCGCTGTAATCTTTAGACTTTGTATCGCCGTTCGGAATAACAATGCAGATAGGCGTGCCGGTTGTTTTACCCTCAAAAACACCGCTTTGAATTTCGAAAGGATCGGCTTCAGAACGCGCGGTGGAGATTTTGCCGGAAGGTCTTCTTAAAGAGAGCTGATGACGAATAAAATCTTCATTAACTTCTATTCCGGGTGCTATGCCATCAATAAAAGCGCCTATGCTTTTTCCGTGACTTTCTCCGAAAACGGACACCGTGAAATTATTACCGAAGGTGTTTTTCATACAGAGTACGCCTCCCTTATCTTCTTTTCAAGCTCACTAAACGGCATTTTTTCAAATTCATAAGAGCCTACATTATAAACCATAACCGCCGTTATATTGTCACCTGACATTTTTTTATCATGCTTCATATTATCAATTATCAAATCAATATCAAACGAAACATCGGTATTTATATTAAGTCTATTCAAAACCGGCTTTATTCGCTCGGCAACCTCCGGGCTGCTCATCGGCAACATTCCAAGAGCAACACACTCGCCGTGGAACAGTGAAGTTAAACTTCGCTCGATAGCATGACCTACCGTATGCCCGTAATTCAAAACCTTGCGCATACCGTTTTCTTTTTCATCGTTTTCAACCACATATCTTTTTATCAGAAGTGACTTTTCGATTATTTCATCTATATTTGAAAAAGGGTCTGTTTTTTCAAATATTTGGACAAGCTCGGTATCAAAGCATATTCCCATTTTGAAGGCTTCAACAAGACCTGCCGATATTTGGCGCTTATCAAGAGTTTTAAGTACATCAGGATCTATAAGAACTCCCATTGGAGGATAAAAGCTGCCGACTGTGTTTTTATATCCCATAAAATCTATTGCCGTTTTTCCGCCTATTGAAGAGTCAACCTGGGAAAGAACGGTTGTGGGTATGTTATAAAAATCAATACCGCGAACATATATAGCGGCTGAAAATCCAGCCATATCGCCCGAAACACCGCCGCCTACGGCAACGATAGCATCGGTTCTTGTGAATTCATACTTTGTGAGGACTTTCAGAATTTCCGTTACAGTTTCAATGTTTTTTGAGGTTTCACCTTGAGGAAATGTGAAAATATATCCTTCTTTGCACTGCGCTTTTACACACTCAGCATATTCCTTCGGTACACCGCTATCGGTCACAACAAGCACCTTACGGTTAAGATTAAAGCACTGTCCCGCCTTTTTAAGCGCACCGCGTTCAATTGTTATATCATATCCACCGGTTTGAGTTTTTACGGGTATTTTCATAATTTTCACCTATAAAGTTATTTCTTTTTCAAAACTGCCGAGAACCTTAACATTAAGACAATGCTTTTTAAGTTCTGCAAGCATCTTTTTTCCGTTTTCCCCTGAGATATTGCCTTCACCCTCGGCATAAAAGTAATAATCCCAAACAAGTTCTTTAGTGGGGCGGCTTTTCAGTGCGCGAAGGTTTATTCCGCAGTCACCTATCGCGGAAATTGCCTTACCGAGCGAGCCCGCCTCATTCTTAACGGTGAAGAGCATTATAAAACGTTCATCGTTTATGCCGATATTTTTCATTGTTCTTGAAAAAACGGCAAAGCGAGTTGAATTTGCATTACTCTCATTTATATGCGAATCAAGCTTAACAAGGCCGAACTTTGCCGCCGCCTCTTCACTTCCGATAGCGGCAATGTCTTTTCTGCCGCTTTCGAAAACTTCCTTTGCGGCAACAGCGGTGTTAACCGATTCTATCTGCTCAAAATTATGCTTTTTTATATACGCGGCACATTGACCGAGCGCCTGCGGATGACTCTTAACATATTTAATATCCTTTATTGAAGCGCCGGGAACGGCAAGAAGATTTTGCACGATATTTGAATCATAAACTCCGTTTATATAAAGTGAGCCGAAAAACGCAAGATCCATAACATTGCCTACATCACCGTTAAAACTGTTTTCAATGGGAAGTACGGCACAATCACACTCGCCGTTTTCAACCGCCTTATAGGCAGAAGCAAAGTCGCGGTGACCTATACAGTTTGCATCGGGAAAAATCTTTTGGGCAACTGTATCTGCAAACGCGCCCTCAACACCGCTGTATGCAACCTTCATTCCTTCAAGCAGACGATGCTGCAATTTTTTTGAAATAAGGATATTATCCTTTAAGAATTCAACATAATATGATCTGTATTCTTCATTTTTGATATATCCGGAATTCTTTTTTATCATTTGCTCTTCACGGGCAAAATCATCAATTTTAATGCCGCGCTCCTGCTTATAATGAGCAACCATTTTTGCGGCATCCATTCGCCTTTCAAAAAGCTGAGCCATTTTTTCGTCAACTTCGTTGATTATATCTCTTGCAGTTTCAAGTTCTGTCACCTTTTATTCACCCCTATATTCCTCAAACAATTTTTTGAAAGCCGGTATTGAATTCTTTATTGTATCGTATGATACACAGTAGGATATTCTGACATATCCCTTAACACCGAAGGATTCACTGGGAACCAACATCAATTCATATTTTTTTGCTTTTTCGCAAAAAGCATTTTCATCATCTTCAAGCGATTTAACAAACAGATAAAACGCACCCTTAGGCTCAACCGCCTCATAGCCGATATCTTTAAGACTTTCATAAAGCAAACGGCGGTTTTTATCATAAAGTGAAATATCGCTTGTTTTATCAACGCATTTTTCAATAACTGCCTGCATTAAACTTGGTGCGCAAACATATCCGGAGCTTCTTCCGGCTCCGCAAACTGCCGCATAAACGCTTTTGGCATCATGAAGAAACGGAGGAACGAAAATATATCCTATACGCTCACCGGGAAGAGAGAGCGACTTACTGTAAGAATAACAAACAATTGTGTTTTTATAATAGTTCGGGGCAAAAAGTATCGGAACATCGCCGTAAACAAGTTCTCTATATGGTTCATCGGAGATAAGATAAACAGGTTTGCCGATTTCATCCGATTTTTCAGCAAGCAAAGAAGAAAGCTTTTTAAGTTCTTCCTCGTTTAAAACTTTACCGGAGGGATTGTTCGGATAATTTATGATAACCGCAACCGTGTTTTTATTGATAGCCGCACAAAGGGATTCATAATCAATGGAAAAATCGGGTTCAAGGCAAGGAACAATAACCGTTTTTCCGCCTGCCGCATCAATAAACACACTGTATTCAGGGAAAAACGGAGCTAAAACTATAACCTCGCACGGTTTATCCTCTTCGCAAAGAGCTCTCAATGTTATGGTAAGTGAAGCTGCCGCGCCGCAGGTCATATATATATTTTCAGGATTAGCCTCACAGTTAAATCGACTGTTAATGCTATCGGAGATTGCCTTTCGGGTTCCCAAAGCACCGGTGGCGGAAGTATAACCGTGAAGCTTAGTGCTGTCGCCGCTTGAAACAAGGCGGCAAATTTCATCAGCAACCTCACGCGGAGCGGGAATGCTTGGATTTCCAAGACTGAAATCAAAAACGTTCTCTTCCCCTATTTCTGCCTTTCTTCTGTTAGAATACTCAAAAAGTTCTCTTATAGAAGAGGCATTTGAACCGTATTTTTCCATTTTTTTATTAGGCATTATTGACCCTCCTTAAAAACAAAAAATCCGCATTCCTTAAAGGTTTTTTTACCCAAACGGAAGCGGACTATCCACACTGTTTAATTTTCATCTCAAAGTGATGAAGAAGAGCGTGAGCAGTCCTTGTTAATAAAGTAAAAATAATAGTAGTACTTCTTATTGAACATTACTCTTTCGCTCCTTAATTCTTTTTCTATTATTTTAATTCAAAAATGCCTATTTGTCAAGGAAAATAGGCATTTATCTTTAAAATAAACATGAACCCTAACAAAATACCCAAAAAAGCAAAATTAAAAGCTGAAAATTCCGCAATATACTTGCCTGCTTTGCCGGCGTTGTTTTTAACATATTCCCTGAATGTGATAAGGCTTGCAAGTGATGCGATAAGCGTTCCGACACCGCCGATATTTACCCCAACAAGCAAATCGGGATAGTTATTCGTAAACTGTGATAAAAGTATAGCAGAAGGAACATTGCTTATAAACTGGCAGGAAAGTGAGCTGAAAAGCAATGTGTTTTTTGAAAGAAGGGATGAAAAGAAATTGCTTACGGCATCAATTCTTGCCATATTTCCCGAAAACACAAAAAAGAAAACGAATGTGAAAAGAAGCGGATAGTCAACAGATTTTAAAGCTTTTCTATCAGCAAAAATCAATACCGAAGGAATAATTATTAACCCAATCCAATACGGTATGGTTCTGAAAACTATTGCTATTGAAAGTGCAAAAAGCAAAAGATACAAAATTGTTCTTTTGGGATTTAATTTAATTTTTTCATCGTTTATGGAAAGCTCTTCGGGTTTAACAAAAATAATGCAGCAAACCGTTATAAGCGCAACCGAAAGCAAAAAAGGCGGCGCCATTATTTTGATAAACTCGATATTTGAAATGTTGAATTTTGTATATAAAAACAAATTTTGCGGATTGCCGAAAGGCGTTAACATTCCACCCAAATTGGCGGCGATGTTCTGCATAATAAAGGTAAACGCCATATATTTTTGCTTGTTTGTTGTAGTAAGAACAATAAATCCGAGCGGCAAAAAGGTTAAAAGCGCCATATCATTTGCAATAAGCATAGAGCCGATAAAGGTTATATAAACAAGTGCTAAAATGCAAATTCTCGCGTTTCTAAAAAAGTGAACTATCTTTCTTGCAATCATATAGAAAAACTTGATGTTTTTAAGGGCGCAAACAACTGCCAACACACAAAAAAGGCAGGTAAGGGTTTTAAAATCGAAATACGAGATATACTTTTTATCAACCGGAACAAAAAAGCTTGTAATGGCAGCACAAACAAGTGCGATAACCATAACCGCGTTTTTCTTTATAAATTTAAGCAGATTATCCCCTGCTGATTTAACAGTCGGCATATCTCTTCCTCCTTAGTTTATACGGATTTGATTGTAACACTAGATTATTCTTATTTCAACAATAAAGTAAATAAAAAACAAAGAAACGACCCACTTGAAACAGTTTCTTGGTTTCAAGTGGGTTTTTTATCAGAAATATTATCTTAATAAATCGGGAATTTTGCGCAAAGTTCTTGAACTTCGTTTGAAATTCTTTCTTTATTGCCATCAAAATCCTCAATAATATCGGCAATCCAATCAGCAATAAGTTTCATTTCATTTTCTTTAAATCCGCGTGTTGTTACCGCAGGTGTTCCTATTCGCAAACCGCTTGTAACAAACGGACTTTGAGGATCGTTGGGGATAGTATTCTTATTTGCGGTAATATGAACTTCATCAAGCCGTGCCTCAAGTTCCTTGCCGGTAATGCCCCTTTCGGTAAGATCAAGAAGCATAAGGTGATTATCGGTGCCGTTTGAAACGATTTTAATGCCTCTGTTTTTAAGATTTTCGCAAAGAGCTGCCGCATTTTTAACAATCTGCTTGCCGTATTCTTTAAATTCATCAGTCATCGCTTCGCCCAAAGCTACCGCCTTTGCTGCGATGATATGCATAAGCGGACCGCCCTGAGTGCCGGGAAATATTGCTTTATCAATAGCCTTTGCATATTTTTCTTTGCATAAAATCATTCCGCCGCGAGGACCGCGAAGGGTTTTATGTGTGGTTGTTGTTACAATATCGGCATAAGGCACCGGTGAAGGATGCACACCTGCGGCAACAAGTCCCGCAATATGCGCCATATCAACCATAAGATATGCACCGACTTCATCAGCGATTTCACGGCAACGCTTAAAATCAATCTCACGAGAATATGCGCTTGCGCCTACAACTATAAGCTTTGGCTTGCATTCAAGCGCGATTTTTAACATTTCATCATAATCTATTGTCTGTGTCTCTTTAGAAACACCGTAAGGAACAACGTTAAAGTATTTTCCCGAAATATTAACAGGAGAACCGTGGGAAAGATGTCCGCCCTCCTGAAGATTCATACCCATAACGGTATCGCCGGGATTAAGAAGAGCAAAGAATACCGCAAGATTTGCTGAAGCACCGCAATGCGGCTGAACATTTGCATGCTCTGCCCCGAAAAGTTTTTTTGCTCTTTCACGGGCGATTTCTTCAACCACATCAACATATTTGCAACCGCCGTAATAACGGTGATCGGGATAACCTTCGGCATACTTATTGGTAAGTATTCCGCCTGCCGCCAAAAGCACTGCGGTTGATACAATATTTTCACTTGCAATCAATTCAATGTTATGGCGCTGTCTGTTAAGTTCATCGCCGCATGCCGCAGCAACTTCGCTATCATAATTTTTCAGTTCCTCGAAAAAGTTCATTTTATATTCTCCTTTTTATTTGAAATATTTCACTGCTGCTTCAAACATACGAATATCGTATTCGCCGGGAACATTTTTATAAAGACCTGCCCCGATTCTTTCGCTGTGTCCCATTTTGCCGAAAACTCTGCCATCAGGTGAAGTGATACCCTCAACGGCATAAACAGAGTTATTGGGATTAAAGTGAATATCATCGGTTGCGTTACCTTCAAGGTCAACATACTGTGTTGCAATCTGACCATTATTTGCGAGTTGCTTTATAAGATCCTCACTTGCGATAAATCTGCCTTCACCGTGAGAGATGGGGACATTTATTATATCCCCTACCTGCATAAGCGAAAGCCATGGAGATTTGTTTGATGCAATGCGAGTGCGAACGATTCTTGACTGATGTCGAGCAATGGTGTTAAAGGTTAGCGTCGGACAGTTTTCATCGGTATCTATGATTTTACCGTATGGTACAAGGCCGAGTTTAACGAGTGCTTGGAAACCGTTGCAGATACCGCACATTAAGCCATCACGGTTTTCCAAAAGATCGGTAACACCGTCTTTTATAGCCTGATTTCTGAAAAACGCTGTAATAAACTTACCGCTTCCGTCCGGTTCGTCACCGCCCGAAAATCCACCGGGAACAAATATCATATGAGAGGATTTGATTTCTTCCGCAAATTTTTCGATGCTGTTTTTAATGCCATCAGACGAAAGGTTATTAATAACAAAAATCTTGGCCTCCGCACCGGCATCACTAACGGCCTTTGCGCTGTCAAATTCGCAGTTAGTGCCCGGAAAAACAGGGATAAGAACCTTTGGCTTTGCAGTTTTTATGCTCGGAGTCGGATATTTTTCCGCATTATAAACCAAATTTTCTATTTTTTTGTTATTTGATTTAATGTTGCAGGAATAAACGCCTTCAAGTTTATTTTCATAAATTTCAAGAAGATCTGAAAGACAAAGTGTGTCTTCACGCAGCGTAATCTTACCGTTATCGGTAACGCAGCCTATAACCTGTCCGCAGTTTACATCTTCTGCCGTTTCAAGCAAAAATGCACCGTATCCGTAATCAAACAGAGTTTTAACATCAAGGTTTTCAGCATATTTGAACCCAAGTTCGTTACCGAAAGACATTTTCATAACTGCTTCCGCAATGCCGCCCATTCCGAGAGTATAGCAGGACACCGCCTTTTTGGAACGAAGAAGATCTTTAACCGTTTCAAAAACGGACAAAAGACTTTCGGTTACGGGAAGCCCGTTTTCATCATAGTCCGGGCGAATAAGGACAAGTTTATTTCCTGCTCTTTTAAATTCGGGCGATACAATGCTATCGGTTTTTTCGGTTGTAACGGCAAACGAAACGAGGGTTGGAGGAACATCGAGGTCCTCAAAAGAACCGCTCATTGAATCTTTGCCGCCTATTGCGCCGATACCTAAATTAATTTGAGCCTTGAAAGCACCGAGCAAAGCCGAAAGTGGCAATCCCCAACGCTTTGCATCCTTGCCGGGATGCGGGAAATATTCTTGGAAAGTTAAATAAACATCCTTAAATTCAGCACCGGTTGCAATTAGTTTGCAAACCGACTCAACAACAGCAAGATAAGCGCCGTGATAGGGGCTTTGCTCCGTTACAAACGGATTATATCCCCAAGCCATAAGCGAGCAATCATCAGTGTGTTTCTTTTCAACCGAAATTTTCTGCACCATTGCCTGAATTGGGGTGAGCTGATTTTTGCCGCCAAAAGGCATCAAAACAGTTCCTGCGCCGATGGTGGAATCAAAACGCTCGGAAAGGCCACGCTTAGAGCAAATATTAAGATCGGAGGCGAGTTTTTTATAATTTGAAACAAAATCTCCTTCAATTTTCTTTGAAGGTATCTTAGAGATATTCGGTGCCACATTTATATGCTTTTCGGCACCGTTGGAATTAAGGAATTCACGGCTTATATCAACGATTTTTTTGCCGTTCCAATTCATAACAAGTCGAGGCTCTTCACGAACAACGGCAACCGGGAAAGCCTGAAGGTTTTCAAGCTTTGCAAGAGCCAAAAATGCATCAACATTTTCTTTTTCAACAACAACCGCCATACGCTCTTGCGATTCACTGATCGCAAGCTCTGTGCCGTCTAGGCCTTCATATTTTTTAGGAACTGCATTAAGGTCGATTTCAAGACCGTCCGCAAGTTCACCGATAGCAACCGAAACACCGCCTGCACCGAAATCGTTACAACGCTTGATCATTCGGCAAGCATCGCCGTTTCTGAAAAGTCTTTGAAGCTTTCGTTCTTCGGGAGCATTACCCTTTTGCACCTCAGCACCGCAGGTTTCAACCGAATGTGAATCGTGTGCCTTTGAAGAACCTGTTGCACCGCCGATTCCGTCTCTGCCTGTGCTTCCACCGAGAAGAATTACGATATCACCGGGAGAAGGAACCTCACGGCGAACATTTTCGGCAGGTGTTGCCGCAATAACCGCACCGATTTCCAAGCGCTTTGCGGCATAACCGGGATGATAAAGTTCATCAACTATGCCGGTTGCAAGACCGATTTGGTTACCGTAGGAAGAATAACCTGCTGCAGCGGTTGTAACAAGCTTACGCTGCGGAAGTTTTCCGGGGATAGTCTCGGACACGGGAACGGTCGGGTCAGCAGCACCCGTAACACGCATTGCGCCGTAAACATAACTTCTGCCCGAAAGCGGATCGCGGATAGCACCGCCGATACATGTGGCGGCACCGCCGAAAGGCTCAATTTCAGTTGGGTGATTATGCGTTTCATTTTTGAAAAGCAAAAGCCACGGTTCGGTTTTACCGTCAACCTCAACATCGATTTTAACCGTGCAGGCGTCAATCTCCTCGGATTCATCAAGTTTATCAAGTTTACCCTGTTTTTTAAGGTATTTAACCGCAACGGTTGCAATATCCATCAGGCAAACAGGCTTTGTTCTGCCGAGTTCTTTTCTAACGGCTATATATTCATCATAAGCCTTTTGAAGCAGCTCGTCCTCAAATGTTACACCGTCAATAACGGTGAGAAATGTTGTATGGCGGCAGTGATCAGACCAATATGTATCTATCATACGAATTTCGGTTATAGTCGGGTCACGATCTTCTTTTCTGAAATAGTTTTGGCAGAATTCAATATCGTCCGCATCCATTGCAAGACCGTAAGTTGAAACAAATTGTTCAAGTTCCTGCCTTGAAAGATTTATAAAACCGTCAAGTGTTTTTACGGTTGTGGGGATATCATAATCGGTTTTAAGGGTTTCAGGTTTGGAGAGATCCGCCTGCCTTGCTTCAACGGGATTGATAACATATTTTTTAATCTCGTTTACATCGTTTTCACTCAGTTCGCCGTAAAGAGCGTAAACCTTAGCGGAACGAATTATCGGGCGTTCGCCCTGAGAAATGATTTGGATACACTGGGCGGCACTATCGGCACGCTGATCGAACTGACCTGGCAAAAACTCAACCGCAAAAACGGTTGCGCCGGAAAGATCAACCTCATCGCAGGTGATATCAAGCTGTGGCTCGGAAAAAACGGTTTTCACGGCATAATCAAACAAATCAGCGGTGATATTTTCCGCATCGTAGCGATTTATAATACGAACCTTTTTAAGATTATTAATACCGAGAAGTTGCGTTGCATCAGAAAGAAGCGCATTAGCTTCGTTTGCAAGTTGCTCTCGTTTTTCAACATAAACACGGTAAACCATTATTTCACCTCTGTTATTTTTAATGCTTTTTGGCCGATATCGTGACGATAAAACGCATTTTGAAATGAAATTTCTTTAACATAATCATAGGCTTTTGATACAGCACTTGAAAGATCATCCTCAACGGCGGTAACACCGAGAACTCTTCCGCCATTTGTGAGAAGAGCGCCGTTTTCAAGTTTTGCACCGGCAACATAAACATTCTTTTCAAGTGCTTTCGGAATAGATATCTCAAAGCCCTTTTCATAAGACTGCGGATAGCCGTTTGAAGCCATAATTACGCAGCATGCACTTTTATCGCTGAATTTTACTTCACATTCAGATAAAGTCTCATTTGTAACCGCCTGCATAACGGTTAAAAGGTCGCTTTCAAGCAAAGGCAAAACAACCTGAGTTTCGGGATCACCGAAACGACAGTTATATTCAATAACCTTGGGGCCGTTTTCGGTAAGCATCAATCCGAAATAGAGGCAACCCTTAAATGTTCTGCCCTCATTTTTCATTGCGTTTATTGTGGGAAGAAATATTTTTTCCATACATTCCTTTTCGATTTCTTTTGTGAAATACGGGTTTGGTGCGATTGTTCCCATACCGCCGGTGTTAAGTCCCGTATCATTATCTCCTGCACGCTTATGATCCATGGAAGAAATCATCGGAACGACAACATTTCCGTCCGTAAAAGATAAAACAGAAACCTCGGGGCCTGTTAAAAACTCTTCAATAACGATACTATCCCCGCTTTTGCCGAACTTTTTATCCTGCATGATGGATTTAACGGCATCTATCGCCTGCTCTCTTGTTTCGGCGATTATAACGCCCTTTCCGAGCGCCAAACCGTCCGCCTTAACAACTGTGGGAATGGGTGCGGTTTTAAGGTATTCAACAGCCGAATCGGCACTTGTGAAAACCTCATACTGAGCAGTTGGTATATTATATTTTTTCATAAGATTTTTTGAAAAAACCTTACTGCCTTCTATTATTGCGGCTTTTTTGTCCGGTCCGAAACACGGAATTCCCTTTTCCGTAAGGGCATCAACCATTCCGATAACAAGCGGATCATCGGGAGCCACAACACAATAATCGATTTTATTTTTAACGGCAAACTCCGCTACCGCTTCCGTATCGGTTGCCGATATAGCCACACATTCGGCATCCTCGGCAATACCGCCGTTACCGGGAATTGCAAAAATATCTGTAACGGTGGGATTTTCCTTTATTTTCTTAATTATGGCGTGCTCACGGCCGCCACCGCCGATAACAAGTATTCTCATTTCGCACCTCAATTTTGTTTATTCAGTAAGTCCTGTGCCACAAGCTCGCAAGCTTTGGGAAGTATCTTCCATTCAGCAAGCTTCATAACACGCTTTTGCAAGCTTTCGGGAGTGGAATTTTCGGGAACTGTGACCGCTTTTTGCAAAATGATTTCGCCACCATCGGGAATTTCATTAACAAAATGAACGGTTGCACCCGTAACCTTAACACCCTTTTCAAGTGCCGCTTTATGAACGCGAAGACCATAAAAACCCTCACCGCAAAAAGAAGGAATAAGCGAAGGATGAACATTTATGATTCTGCGATCAAACTTTCGCGTGAAATCCGACGAAAGGATACACATAAAGCCTGCAAGCACAATTAAATCAATTTTGTTTTTATTTAAAAGGCCTATAATGGCTTCTTCCATACAGGCGGCGCCCAATTCCTTTTTAGAAACAACTGCGGTTTTTATGCCTGCATTTTTTGCTCTTTGAAGAGCATAGGCATCGGCATTGTTTGAAATAACCAAGCTGATTTTTCCGCTTTTAATTATGCCGGTGTTTTGTGCATCGATAAGCGCTTGAAGGTTTGTACCTCCGCCCGACACCAAAACAGCAATATTAACTGTTGTTTTTGACATTTTTATTACCTACCTTTGAAAGTAACGGTATAATAAGGCTACCTACCGTATTTCCCAAAACGGCAGATATTTCAAAGCTTATAATCCCTGGATTTTTTAAGCCGGACAAGCCGAAATAAAACATATCGGCTATCGAGTGCTCAAATCCGCTGAGGATAAATACGGGTATGCAAAAAATGATTCCGATGGGATTTTTTTCTTTTTTGAAAATCTCAACCGCCAGATACATTAAAACTCCGCAAAAAATCGCCCGTATAAATGTTACCACAAACGATTGCTTTAATTTTTCATTGCAAATTACCAAAGATTTTTCTGCAAGAAGCGGAAGCGCAAATTTAATCAATAACCCAAGCAAAAAGGTTATGATTAAATTCATCGCCAACCCGATAAAAAGAGATTTTATATTTTGCAGTGAGCAATCATTTGCAAGAGATGATATTTTGCCGGTATAGAGATAATAGCCTAAATAACAGATGCATAAAAGTGCAACCGAAAAAAACAACGCCCCTATATACCTATTATCGCACGACATAAAAACACTGCCGCCTATTGCTATCAATATTCCGGCACAAACACTATCGGTTATTACCTTTAACATATCTCGATTTTT
Organism: Acutalibacteraceae bacterium; assembly: GCA_045642495.1. GTDB lineage: Bacteria > Bacillota > Clostridia > Oscillospirales > Acutalibacteraceae > UBA737. The sequence continues at coordinate 5,814 of JAZUJA010000066.1, read as the reverse complement.
TTATCGCCCTTTTTAATTTCGCCCAAAACATAAGCATCTTCGCCATTTTCTTTAAGAATAGCAAGTGATTTTTCAGCATCCTCTTTTGATACGACAATGCTCATACCAACACCCATATTGAAGGTGTTAAACATATCACGCTCGGAAATATTTCCGGTTTTTGCAATCAAATCGAAAATAGGCAAAATCTTAACTGCCTTGCGGTCGATAACGGCGCAAAGGCCTTCGGATATGCTTCTCGGAATATTTTCATAAAATCCGCCGCCGGTGATGTGGGAAATACCCTTCACCTTAACTTCATTAAGCAAAGCGAGTACGGGTTTTACATATATTTTTGTTGGTGTTAAAAGTGTTTCGCCAAGTGATTTTCCGCCAAGTTCGGACATGGGCTCATTTAAGTTGCAGTTTTCAACATCAAAAACTTTTCTTACGAGTGAAAAACCGTTTGAATGAACGCCACTTGAAGGAAGCGCGATTATAACATCACCCTCGGTCATCGATTTATTATCAATGATTTTATCCTTATCAACTACGCCTGTGCTGTAACCCGCAAGATCATATTCATTTTCAGGATAAAAACCGGGCATTTCGGCAGTTTCACCGCCGATTAATGCGGCGCCCGATTGAACACATCCGTTGCAAACGCCCTTAACAATATCAGCTATTTTTTCGGGAATGTTCTTTCCGCAAGCGATATAATCAAGGAAGAAAAGCGGTTTTGCGCCGCAACAAATAATATCATTAACACACATCGCAACACAATCAATACCAACGGTATCGTGTTTATCCATTAAAAACGCCAATTTAAGCTTAGTTCCAACACCGTCTGTGCCGGAAACCAAGATCGGTTTGCTTATTCCGGTTAGATCAAGTTCGAAAAGGCCGCCAAAGCCGCCAACATCGGAACAAACACCCGCCGTTTGAGTAGAAGCAATATGTTTTTTCATAAGTTCAACTGCTTTATATCCCGCGGTTATATCAACGCCTGCTGCAGCATACGCTTCTGATTTTGAATTTGTATTCATATTCTTATCTCCTGACTTTTTCGGATTCGGACAATTTGCCTTCAAATCTTGATTTTCTTGTATCGGTTGGGATTTCAGTTGGATAGTCACCATCGAAACAAGCGGTGCAAACACCCATATCCTGCGGAAGAACTGCTATTTTCTTTAAGCAATCAACGCTTAAATATCCCAAAGAATCCGCACCGATCATTTTTGCTATTTCATCAACACTATGATGGCAAGCAATAAGATTATCACGGGAATCAATATCAGTTCCGTAATAACAAGGGTTCAAAAACGGCGGAGCGGAAACACGCATGTGAATTTCCTTAGCACCTGCGTCACGAACAAGCTTTACGATTCTTGCCGATGTTGTTCCGCGAACTATGGAATCATCTATCAGCACAACGCGTTTACCTTCAACAACGCTTTTAACGGCATTAAGTTTTATATTAACCTTATCAACGCGGTTTTCCTGTCCCGGCGAGATAAAAGTTCTTGCAATATACTTATTCTTTATAAGACCTATCTCATAAGGGGTGCCGGACTGTTTTGAATATCCGATAGCGGCATCAAGTCCGGAATCGGGAACGCCGATAACAACATCCGCCTGAACAGGATGCTCAAGCGCAAGATAAGCACCTGCACGGGTGCGAGCCTCGTGAACGGAGCAACCGTCAATAACCGAGTCGGGTCTTGCAAAATAAACATATTCAAAAGCGCATAGCTTATGCGGTGCTTTTTGGCAGTGGTCACGAATGCTTTTAATTCCCTTTGAGCTGAAAACAACAATTTCGCCCGCATCTAAATCACGAACAAACTTTGCGCCAACTGCATCAAGCGCACAACTTTCCGAAGCAACAACATATCCGCCGTCGGGAAGTTCGCCATAACAAAGAGGTCTAAAACCGTTTTTATCGCGAACGGCGATCATCTTTGCAGGTGACATTATAACAAGAGAATATGCGCCGTTTACACGGTTCATGGCGCGATTTACCGCCTCTTCAATACCGGGGGCATTAAGTCTTTCCTCGGTGATTATATAAGAAATAACCTCTGTATCGGAAGTGGTATGAAAAAGAGAACCTTTAAGTTCCATTTCAGAGCGCAATTCAAGAGCGTTGGTGATATTTCCGTTATGTGCCAACGCCATTCTGCCTTTAATATGATTAACAACAATAGGCTGGGCATTGTTGCGATCGGTAACACCGGTTGTGCCGTATCTTACATGGCCGATTGCCATAGTACCGCTGCCCAATGAAGAAAGCACTTGCGGAGAAAAAACCTCGCTCACGGTTCCCAGGTCCTTAAAGGATTTGAATATACCGTCATCATTTACGGTTATACCGCAAGATTCCTGACCGCGGTGCTGCAATGCAAACAAACCGTAATAAGTGTATTTTGCAACATCAACAGTATCTTTACAAAAAATGCCGAATACACCGCATTCTTCTTTTATTTTTGCCATAGGAACTCCTTATTCGCCTAAAACTCGGCGCATCATTTCATTATAGGCATCTTCAACGCCGCCCATATCGCGACGGAAACGGTCCTTATCAAGTTTTTCGTTTGTTTCGGCATCCCAAAAACGGCAGGTATCGGGAGAGATTTCATCGGCAAGAACGATTGTGCCGTCTGAAAGGCGACCGAATTCAAGTTTAAAGTCAACAAGCTTAACATTAAGGGAAAGGAAATACTCCTTAAGTGTTTTGTTAACAGTGAATGCCATTGTTTTGATTGTTTCGATTTCTTCTTCGGTTGCAAGGCCCAAAGCCAAAGCGTGATAAGAGTTTATAAGCGGATCGTGAAGATCATCGTTTTTATAAGAAAACTCAATGGTAGGTTTTTCAAATACAATGCCTTCTTCAACGCCGTAACGCTTTGCAAAAGAGCCGGCGGAAATATTTCTTATAATAACTTCAAGCGGAACAATGCTGACCTTTTTAACAACTGTTTCACGGTCGTTAAGCTGCTCAACAAAATGAGTTTTAACACCTTTGTTCTCCAAAAGCTGCATAAGATAGTTGCTCATGCGGTTATTGATAGAACCTTTTCCTGCGATTGTGCCTTTTTTAAGACCGTCAAGTGCGGTAGCATCGTCCTTATAAGATACGATAACCATTTCCGGATCTTCGGTGGCAAAAACCTTTTTTGCCTTTCCTTCATAAAGCTGATTCATTTTGTTCATAATAGTAACCCCCTGAAATTATTTAAACTGTTCGTTTATTTTTTTATCTTTTTGAAGAACTGTTTCTTCGCCTGCTTTACGGCGTTCTTCAAGTTTTTCGGTAAGTGAATCATCACTTAGCGCCAACATCTCAATGCAAAGCAAAGCGGCATTGACCCCACCATTTATCGCAACTGTTGCAACCGGTATTCCGGGAGGCATTTGAACAGTGGACAAAAGGGCATCAACGCCGTCAAGTGTATTTGATTTGCAGGGTATCCCTATAACCGGCAAAACTGTTTGGGCCGCAATAACCCCTGCTAAATGCGCAGCCATTCCTGCTGCCGCTATAATAACCCCGAAACCGTTTGCACGCGCATTTTTTGCAAATTGCGCAGTAGCCTCGGGAGTTCTGTGTGCAGAGTAAACATGCACTTCGTATGGCACGCTGAACTCTTTTAATGTATCGATTGTTTTCTGGATAACCGGCAAATCGCTGTCGCTACCCATTACTATTCCGACTTTTCTCATAAAAACCTCCTTTAAGTAAAACAAAAAAGAGCGCAGTTAAGACCTGGAAAAATCTTAACTACGCCCAGACGGTCGGCTTTATTAAAACGTCTTGCTCCCCTGCAGTAACCTGCTTATCCGTCAGTAACAAGAACGTAGTTAATATACCATAAAATCTGTTTTTTGTCAATACCGCAACGCTTTGAAAACGGCATATTCGCCACATTAAACAATTATGCTTTTTATCATTCGCCTTTTGCTTCACAATATATACAACGATATGTTTTATTGTGCTTATCTTCAAGGCGGAAAATGTGATCAATTTCCTGCTCGGTCTGACTGATACATCTTGGATTTTTGCATTTTATAACATTGGTCAATGTTTTAGGCAATTCAAGAGTTTTCTTTTCAATAAGCTTGCCGTTTTCTATAACGTTTACGGTTGCACCGGGCTCGGCATAACCGATCAAATCAAGGTCAAGCTCAAGCAGTGCATCGATTTTAATAATATCTTTTTTGCCCATTATCTTGCTTGGAACGTTTTTGATAATCGCTACGGTTATATCAAGAGAATCAAGCCCCAACAAATCATAAAGCCTCATTCCCCTGCCTGCGCTGATGTGGTCAATTACAAATCCGTTTTTTATGGAATCTACGTTCATATTGTTCCCGCCTCTCTTAACAATTTAAGGATTAATGCCATTCTCATATATTTACCGTTGAGCACCTGTTTGAAATAGCAAGCTCTTTTATCATTATCAACCGCAACGCTTATTTCATTAACACGGGGCAACGGGTGAAGTATCGCAAGATCTTCTTTCGCATTTTTAAGTTTTTCCGGCGTTAAAATATAACTGTCCTTGAGGCGCAAATAATCCTCTTCATTAAAGAATCTTTCCTTTTGAACCCTTGTCATATAAAGCACGTCAAGTTCGGGAAGCACCTCATCAAGACTTGTTGTTTGAACATAGGGTATTCCGTTGTTTTTAAGTGCGCTGCTTTTAACATAACTTGGAACTTTAAGCTCTTCCGGAGAAATGAGAACGAATTTATTGTTTTTATATCTTGCCATAGCGCTTATGAGCGAATGAACCGTTCTGCCGAACTTCAAATCGCCGCAAAGGCCTACCGTTATATTTTCAAGCTTGCCTTTTTCTCTGTAAATCGTCAACAGGTCGGCAAGTGTTTGTGTGGGGTGACAGTGACCGCCGTCACCGGCATTGATAACCGGAACAGATGCATTGTTTGCCGCAACAAGAGCGGCGCCTTCCTTGGGATGACGCATGGCAATTATATCGGCATAACAGCTTACAACCTTTGCCGTATCCGAAACGCTTTCACCCTTTGAAGCCGATGAGGTTGCACCGTCGGTCATGGATATTACATTACCGCCCAGCTCATACATTGCCGCTTCAAAGCTCATTCTTGTTCTTGTTGAAGGCTCGAAAAACAGCGTTGCAAGTTTTTTACCTTTACAAACAGATGAATACTTATCGGGGTTTTCAACAATGTCCATGGCCTCTTTAATAAGCTCGTCAAGTTCTTTTTCCGAAAAATCAAGAATATCAATTACACTTTTCATTTTGTTTCTCCTATCCAACTTTCATCAGAGGGATTATCTCTGAATGCGATCAGTTTTTCAACATCCTCAGGGTTTATATATCCTTCTTCGGAGGCAACAGCGGAAATAACATCAAAATTCGTGAGCGAAATGTTTTTAACATTTGCATTTTTAAGTCTTTCAATTCCTTTTTTCATTCCGTAAGTGAATATGCTGACAATACCGAGCACCTCTGCCCCGGCCTCTCTTAAAACATCAACAACTTCAATTACACTTCCGCCGGTGGAAATAAGGTCTTCAATAACAACAACCTTCTCTCCCTTTTCAAGCTTGCCTTCAATCTGATTTTGCCTGCCGTGATCTTTGGCTCCGCTTCTGACATATCCCATAGGCATATCCAAAATGTGTGCGGTGATTGCGGCGTGCGCAATTCCTGCGGTGCTGGTTCCCATAAGCACCTGCGCATCAGGATAGTTTTTCTTGATAAGCTCTGCCAATCCGTTCTCAACATCGTTTCTGACCTCGGGTGCTGTGAGAGTCAGGCGGTTATCGGTGTAAACGGGGCTTTTAAT
>JAZUJA010000065.1:0-8291 GCA_045642495.1 Acutalibacteraceae bacterium | reverse complement strand
TACTTGAACCCATTGCGGAAATCACGGCGTTTTTCGAGCATAATCACTCGAAAAGCCTTTGTTTTCAAGGCTTTTCGCTCAGACGAAACGACCTGAAAATGGTACGAAACTACCTGATCTTTATACGATGACTAAAAGACTCGAAATCAGTTGTCCGGCTTAATACCGGACCAAGGGTTCGAATCCCTTACCCTCCGCCAATGCGGCCTTGTTCGCACACAGAAAGCCGCAAAGTAGGGATACTTTGCGGCTACTGTTTATTATCGGCTTTTGAGTATATCAACGTTTTTGATATTGAAGAGGATGTACATATGGAAGAACTGCAGTTATTTGATTATGCTTTTTGCGGTGCAAGCGAAGGATTTGCGAAAATGATAGATTATCTTGCATCAATTGCGGAAGAGGAAAAATGGTCGTTTGATGATAATGCTCCCAATATTATACTACACAAATACATAAAAGGCACGTTTAAACAATGCTATGCACAAGGAAAAATACTTTTATCTGATGATAAAAGCTATTCTTGTTTTAATACAGGATTGTTGACTAAAAATGGAAATGATATAGTTGCTATGTTTTCCAAAAATACAAAAGCAGATGCCCAAGAATGGTATATGATGGGATATAAAGATATTACCGAAAGACAATTTTTAAATACTTTTAATTCTGTACCTGAAATAGCAACTTATACAGAAAATTACGAACAGTACTATTTCAACCCCAATTATCCTATTGTATTAAGCACAGACCATATTCTTGACGACAACTGGGAACGCATAAAAGAAATTGTACCATTGAGTAAATCAATCGTAAAAGGCCTTCTTGTAGGTGTTGTTGAAGAGTCGAAAAAAAGAGTTCAAAGGAACTTAAGGCTTGTTATTCCTCAGTTTTATAATAATCAAATAATGTATTTATTACCCATTCAAATTCCAGTGGATGATGACAAGTACGAAACCATGGCATTAGCAATTGAACTAACTGCCACCAAACAGTATCGAGCAAATACGATATTTACCAAGGCAATGGCATATGAAAAAGCCAGACTACTAATGAAACCAGAATCAAATTGGCTAATATAAAAAAGAAAAGCAGTGGTTTGCTAACCACTGCTTTTCTATAATAATCAAATCATTGTGTTCAAAACTTAGTTTATTTTATTAGTATATGCCAACTTGATCAAAAAGTCAATGTTTTTTAATTATTTTTTTGAATTTTTTGTTTCTAATGTCATACTAACAATTGAGTCTGGTATGTTTAATTATAAGCTTTAAAATAGAATTCTCTGGTTTTCGTATTTTACTCCCATCTTCACCACCATTTCCGGTGAGGACACATATTCTATAAACTCGTCTTTCGATACATACTGCACGGAGCCGATTTTGACGCCGTGCAGTTTTTCTTTTTTTCAAGCTCGTTGATTCGCTGCGGTTTGAAGTCGATCAGATCTGCGGCTTGTTTGGCGGTGAGTGCATCGGGTTCTTTTTTTCACCGATCATATATTTATTATCCATAGTATCCTCCATAAGAAAAGGCACCCTTGCGGGTGCCTGTGTTATTTGTTCCCTAATATATCAGAGATGATAATATATTGTCAGTAACAGCTGTTCGGAAAAACAAACAACCATCATTTAAAATTTAATAATATTTCTTAAATGCTTTTTTAATTTTTATCATATTTTGCATAACCCAATCAAATTGACTTGGCCAGTCACTTTCCGCTGTCAAATTAACTTCTTTTTTAATCAATATCCTGCTAACTTTTTTATCAGGTAATTCTCGCCAATCAAGTGCAAATCCTATTTCCGATTCGATTATATTCTTTTTTTCAAAAATAGAATGGAATAAATCTTTATCGTAAATATTGAATTCCACAGCAACATTTCCGATGTTTTGTAATCTGAGAATACTCATTCCGCAATCAGAAGATCCAACGCTAAATGAAAGCCAATGGTCTGTGCTTGGCTTTCTTCTTTTGAATTCATTTGAAAAAGACTTATTCTTAAAGGCATATTCGTTAAACGCCGTCCAATATTCAAGTCTTGCCTGTTGTGTAGCATTAAGATTGTTGCTTTTCTTTTTTACCTCTTTTGCCCAATCGTTCGGCTTTTCAACAACTTCAAATTTGACAGCCGGATCTGAAGAACCGATACGAAACAGCTTAATTTCGCAGAGAAAAAAACCAATTTTTTCATCCGTATGATTGTTTAACCATTCTATAGCTGATTTGTGTTCCTCGCGAGCTTTTTTAACAACCCATATAATTATGTCTGCTGATTTACCTGATGCATATGTAATTATTTTTCCAAGATGGTCATGATTAGTGTCTTCAAGTTGATTTTCGATAATTATTTTTCTGTCTGTTCCTGTTTCAGAGGCAAATATATCAACATTAAAATCACCTACCGGAGATTCTTCTTCATCTACGGTTATGTCAATACCTATTGTATCGGCTAAAATATTCATATTTTCTTCTTTTGCAAGCCATGGAGTAAAATCCAAGGCTTCATGAGGCCATATTTCTCTCAAATCTTTAATTTCTTCAAGCTTTCCAAGTGTTGTCATCAAATATTATCCTCCGTTAAAAATTTATAGTTTCCATCGGTGCTGTAAAGGAAGAAAAAGTTGCGTTTGCATTTTTGAAATACAGCACCTGCGTATTGCCGTCATTTTCATCATACATACTGCGAAGTTCGGGGTAGGCATCAAGCATAGACTTGCGTGCCTCGACATGGTCGTCCTCAACTAACTCGCCTGATAAGCGTAGCCAAGTGCCGTCTTTGAAAGCGCAAAGTTCTACTTTTGGGTTAGCCGCAATCTGCTTTGATATCGGTTTAACTTTTCCGGTTTGAATATATAGCTTTCCCTCAATAATATGTGCTGTGCCGAAAGGTCTCACTCTCGGCTGGTCTCCGTCAATTGTTGCAAGATAATATGTTCCTGCTGCTTTCAAAAAATCGACAATTTTTTGCATAACGATTCCTATTTCTTATTCTTTAAGTCCTAAATGCATTAAACGAGCAGAAATTGCTCCGCTTGTCCTTCTAAAGTGTTCACAAATTTCCTTTTTGCTTTTACCTGCAAGAAACATTGATTTGAGTTCACTGTCCAGTTCATCATTCCAAGGCTTACCGGCATTTTCAGGTTGTTTACGACTCTTCCTTTTTTCTGCCTTTTTAAGCTCTTCTACCGCCAAAAATAACGCTCTGATGACATCAGGATTATTGAAACTGTGGTTTTTAGAAAAAACTTCTCCGGTTGACGGATCAATACCATTTGCCAATGCTTCAATTATTTCTCTTGCTTGTGAAATATCCATAGTGTTTCCTCATTTCTTTTTTCTCATTTTTCATACGGTGTCCGGGTATAAGATTTGCAGGTGTCCTATGTTAACTATACCGCTTACACGCTTTAACATCATAACGAACATTCGCTATCAAGCGTATTTTTTGAATTTTTCATCTTAATCGTCTATTCGTCACACTTATAACAAATAAATTTTGTTTTTTCAAGTGGGAACGGCAGGTCATCAGAGCGGTATTCCTCAACCGATACGACTTTGCCCATTTTCTCGTCATTTTTGTAACCGTATGGCACAAAAACATAATCACCGACTTTTAAGGTTATGTCGTCAGTTCTATACCACAAAGCCCGGGGGGATTCGTCAAGATGAACTCGGCAATAGCGGTGATATTTACCGTCCCATTCTTTTTTCTGCGGTTTGCGTTTTGCTTCTAAATCAGCTTCTAAACGCTGAATGTTGTAGTTTAGGTCAGTTATGCGCTTTTCAAGTTGTGTGACTTTGGATTTTAGAGCCTTGTTTTCATTTTTTAGTTTTTTGTATTCTTCACGTGATATATCATCTGCCGTGTCACTTTTGCCGAAATACTCATCGTCAAGTTCCAAATTTTCTTTTTCCGGTTTCAAAAAAACTCTTCCGCCGTAATTTTCTTCATTTAACTTTTGCATTAAATAAGCTTCTTTTAGCGGTTTGTTTAGCGCCTTGATTTCATTTTCAAAAAAAGCATAAAACCACTCATCTGCTTCATTGACACCGTAGATGTTGCTGAATACCAGCAAGTCTTTAATAATAGAATATTTGCTCATTTTCTTTTCGCTTCTGAAACGGTTGGTCATAATGCCGTTATAAACATGAAGAAAGTTTTCACGCAAATTGTTATCAATACAATAAGGAATATATTTGGTTAGTGAAAACAAATTATCGTCAACATAAGTCTTTTCAAATATTATTTCTTCTAATTCAGGATGTTTTGAAATATATCTGAAAATTACCGTGCGTTCTTTTTCGTCATCGTCTTCATCATCAACGGAGGCAAAATCGCTGAAAATAGAATCCGTCAAACTCCACGCCTGAGAATTAAATTCATCAACACCACGGTTTACACGAGCACCCTCAAAGTTTTCCATCGCCCAAACCCAGATTTTTATACCGAGATTTTTATCAACTCTGTAAATCTTATTTATTATTGAGCTGAAATCTTCGCATTCTTCTCTGGTAAAATTATCGCTTATTTCTTTGAAATTATCATATATGGCATCGCCTATGCGGTATTTTCTGTCTCTACGGTCATAGTATCTTCTTTCAATGCTTACAGAGTCGGAATTATTTGGTTTAGCATTATGATTTTTTATATTCTTACCGCCATTCCCAAACACCTCATCAATCGGTTTGCCGTCATAATTTAAGGATGTGTTTGCGCCAATGGTAAGAGAAAGCTTGCTGATATCGAAATCGCTGAATGAAATTACATCATCTTCATCTTCATCATCATCTTCTTTATCTTCGTAGTTGTCCGAGTCGTCCTCAAGTTCTTCTAATGCTTCATCAAACTCGTCTTCATCATCAAAATCATCTAAATCAAGGCCATATTCTAAAGCTTCGACCTCGCGGTTTTCTTTCCATTCGGCATTTTCTTTTGCTTCTTCAAGTGCTTCTAAAAAATCTTCTTTATCTACATAATCATAAACATCTAAACCATATTTATTGGCAATATCAAGATTGTCAAGTTCCCAATTATCGTCTTCATCATCCAAAAAAGAATCGTTATCATCTGTATTGCCCATGATTCTTTGAAAGTCGTCTTCTTCGTTGATATATTCGGTAAAATCAACAACGCCGTCACCGTCTAAATCGCCAAGTCCACCTGTCAAAAAGCCGTAATCTTCATCATCAAACATATAAAATCCTCCTTATTTTGCTCTGTTAGAAAAGCCCCAAATCCAAGCTATAAGTAAAATTATTGTCAAAATAATACCAAAACCTATTTCATCGCCGTCAGTATAAATAAGTGTATTTATAGTCGGTGCAAAACATCCGATAAGTGCCAATATCCAGCCGACTATTCCCCAAGCACAATATATTTTGGGTGGCTCATTACTGCTTTGTTGCGGTGGCGTGTATTTGCCGTATGGGTGATTGCTTTTTTATATATTCTATCAAAATCATCGCAATCATTCAAGTATTCGGCAAAATCGACTTTACCGTCATTGTTAAGGTCGGCATATCTTCCGGTTTCTGAACTGAAATCATCGTCAAACATATAAAATCCTCCTAATCTTTGTGTTCGTTGAAATAATTTTCCGCATCATAGAAGTCTAAAAAATCGTCATAATGGTCTTCGTAAAAATCTTCTGCAAATTTATAGTCTTTGGCATTATATTTATCATCATCCTTTTTAGATGGCGACTTATATGAATTAAACGAAGACGAACTGCTTTTATTATTTGAGTTGCCATAATCAGATTTGTTTATATCATTTTTTGTTGCATCTTTATGGCTTTGAGAATTCCAATAACCATCGTATATTTCAAGACCGTTTTTATAAATTGATTTTGAATAATCAAAAATTTCATAGGTATTGCCGTTACAAGTATAATCCCACACATGTGCATCCTTGGTCCACATAGAAAAAACAAGTGAAAACATTTGGCTGTATGTTAGATCTTCCAAATTGGAAGAGTCAACAGTAACAGAATAATAACTATGATCTTTCAACTTATCACCAATAATAATTTTAACATCCTTTAAGCCGTGAGATTCGGCTATAGACGTTAATTCACTGGTTATTCTATAATTTCTTATTGCAGTTTTCAATATAGGTATAGATATCAAAATAGCCAAAAGCAGAATAGCGATAATAATAGCTTTTAATTTAGTTGAAATCACTTTCATTATATACTCGCCTTTCAATGTCTTCTTAAGTTTTGAGTATATTGTACTTCATTCAGTGTCCAAAGAAACGGACTTATAAATCTACCGTTGATAAGATGTTAAAATATTCATCTAATCGCTCGTTTACATATCCGGCAATGAGGTCGATCATCTTATTTGCGTTGCCGTTACGATAGTATTCATCAAAAGCATCGTAATACTGTTTACGATCGGCGAATTTGACGTTGATCGGGGGATAGCCGTTACGGATATCACAAATTAGGAATAATATCAAGAAGTTTTGAACGAATAACACTTCGCTATTATTCCTTTTATTTTAGATACGGAACAGTAATGCGAATGGTTATACGATTATGAGTGTTGTAACGTGAAACCGTGTAAGTGCCTCGAATTTATTTAATTCTAAGTCTTTTACTATTTTTATAAAATTTTATGTATGGATCAAAAATGTGTGACTTCCCCAAAGTAGTCCCGCCATATCATATAAGTTGCTTGTGACTACAACTTTTTTGAAAAAATATACATTCGCCTTATATCACAAAACAGTAATATTTTTAATGGATTTGCGATGGTTAAAAATAACAAAAATTAAAAATAGAAAAAACACTCCGAAGATTTATCTTCTTGCAGAGTGTTTTTTATCAAAATAATAAATCAGTTATCCTTTTTCGGAAAATCAAAGTGAAGAACAAGACCTACAATCAAACCGATTGTGGCGGGAATAAGCCAACCGAGGTTTTGATTGAAGAGGGGAAGATATTTTTCGGCAAGACCTATTGGAATATCAAGACGTAATGCCTTTTGAATACCTTCGGGTAAGGTTTTGAAGAAATCAAACAATGCCGCTACGCAAGTGAATGCGGTAACGCTTATATAAACAACCTTGTCGTGCGAGAAAAGCTTGCCGCAAAGAGCTAAAATAATAAGCGTTATTGCAGGCGGATAAATAAGCATAAGAACGGGGAGGGAATAGTTGATTATCGCGGAAAGACCGATGTTTGACACACAGAAAGAAAACACCGTGAAAATAATTGCCCAAACGGTATAAGAAATCTTTCCGTGTGTCATTTTTTCAAAAGTTTTACCGCAGCTTGTTACAAGACCTATTGAAGTTTTAAGACATGCAAATGTGATAGTAACGGCAATAATAATTATGCCGGCTTTTCCCAAATAGTGTTCAGCTATCTGCGCCAATGCGATGCCGCCGTTTTCCGATGTTGCGAACAATCCTCTTGACTGCGTACCCATAAGGATAGTTAAAATATAGATAAGCGCCATAAGTGATCCGGTTAAAATTCCCGAACGAAGAACATCTACTGCAACTGCACCGTCATCTTCAACACCCATTTGGCGGATAATATCAATAACAACTATGCCGAATGCAAGACCGGCGATGGCATCCATTGTTCCGTAACCTTCGGAGAGTGCTGAGAAGAATGCACCGCTTTCATAACCGGCTTCGGGCGCAACCTTTGATATTGCGGCACCGGGATTTATAATCGCGGAAATAATAAGTACCGAAAGGAATACTAAAAAGACCGGGTTGATGATTTTTCCGATCCAAACGGTAATGTTTCCGGGTTTAAGTGAAAAGAAAAGTACAAGAGCGAAGAAAATAAAGGAAAAAATCAGTAAAACAAGCTGGGTTGAAACACCTTCGCCCAACATCGGCTCAATGCCGGTTGTGAACGAAACGGTTGCACAACGAGGAATGGCAAAGAAGGGTCCGATCGTCAGATACAAAATGCAAGTAAATATATAACTGTATTTCTTGCCGACTTTATTTGCAAGTGACTGCAAGCCATCGGAATGAGTGTTTCCTATTGCGGCAACACCGAGAATGGGTATGCCTACCGCAGTAATAACAAAACCGATCATGGCGGGAATAACATTTTTTCCTGCAAGCTGACCTAAATGAACGGGAAAGATCAGATTGCCTGCACCGAAAAACATTCCGAAAAGTGTCAGCGCAACCAGTATTCGCTGTTTCGATGTTAGATATTTCGCTTTCATAAAAAACTCCGTTTCGTTTTTTCTGTAATTATTATAATATGCTATTGACGAAAAGGAAAGAATGAGTATATAATAGTTATATGACAAA
>JAZUJA010000064.1:0-26275 GCA_045642495.1 Acutalibacteraceae bacterium | reverse complement strand
GACTTTCAAACTGACCTCGGAATTGAGTGCCCGCAACAAGACTTGTAAGATCCAAAAGATATATTTCTTTACTGCAAAGTCTTGCAGGTGCGGAACCTTCGGCTATCTTAATTGCAAGGCCCTCGGCAATAGCGGTTTTACCAACGCCGGGCTCACCGATAAAACAAGGATTATTTTTGGTTCTTCTTGATAAAATCTGTATAGTACGGTAAAGCTCTTTATCCCTGCCGATTACCCTATCCAATTTACCGTCTTTTGCTCTTTGTGTTAAATTTGTGCAATAAGAAGAAAGATACCTTTGTTTTTTCTTTTTTGATTTTTCCTTTGTTTCGCTCTTTTTATTATCATCTTTATTTTCGGTATTTTTATCTCCGCCGAAAAGATTTTTAAGAAAAGGGATTGCCGGCGCCGTGCCCAAGTCAAAAGTTTCATCGTTTAGTGTTTCATCATCAGGCATATCCTCATCAGTAGGCATCATACCGAGAAACTGATCACTCATGGCTTCAAGGTCATCATCCGATAAATTCATACTTTTAAGCATATCCTCAACCGGTTTTATTCCGAGTTCCTTTGCGCAAACAAGGCAAAGACCTTCGGTTTCGGCTTTCGGATCAAGCGGATTTGACATAAATACAACAGCCGGTCTTTTTTTACATCTTGTGCATAATTTCATATTAAACTCCTAAAAAATTATATCTTAATAAATGGAATTGCCTCAAACAAAAACTTAAATATATGAGATGAGGCGATATTTTCTTTTGTAATAAACCATAAACCGTTTTTATTTATGGAAATTATTAACGAAACTAACAAACAAAATCCTATGCAGAATATCAATCCTTTAAGAAGACCTAAAATTCCGCCTAAAATTGAATTAAACACACCTAATATACTAAACGAAAACATCTTGTTAATAACTTTTGCAAGCATTTTAACAAAAAACATCAAAATAATGATCAACAAAAACGAAACAGCCAGCGAAATAATCTTAGTTATTACGGGCATTGCAACCGATCTTGATGCAGACTTTGCGATATCGGTTATATTATTTGAAGTTGTTTCAGAAATACTTTTGGAAAAATCATTTTTATGTAATCCGTATTTCTCAGCATTATTTGTTATAAAATCAGGAAAAGCGTTCCAAATGGCTTCTGTTGCGTTTTCGTAAGTTTTACCTATTGATTCTTCTGCAGATGAAACAATAGAGGGCTCTACCGATTTTTCATATATATAGTTTGCAATAGGTTTTGAAACGGAAAAAGCAAGATAAAAAACGCATATAAATCCTACAACTTCAATTACTGTTCTAACAAAACCGAACTTTGCAGACACAATAACAGAAATAGCAATTATAGCAATAATTATAACATCTAATATAATACCGAGTTCCATATATCATCCTCCGCTTTTAATAGTTGAAGATTGAATTTGATAATCGGAAATCAAAACAAGCTTATCCGATGCTACACCAACTGCTTTTCTGGATCCGACATCTATTTTACCGTTTAGGCAAACATTGCCTTTTTTATCATAAACCGTTACAAGAGAATCATTTATGCAATAAATCCTGCCGGAATAATAAGTTATGTCCGACAAAATTCCCTTATGCTTAATTTCAAGTGTTTTATCAGCATTATTATCAAGAAAAACAATAATATTATTCAAAGTATCATTAGCCGGATTAAAAACAACAAGTGTTTTATTACCGAATGTTCTTATATGATTTATTATATGATTTTCAAAATATATATCTTTTCTTTTATAATCATCAAAGTCAAAAAAAGAATATGAGGTGCTTGTTATTGCGGCAACACCGTTTTTATTTCCGTTTAAGGACAAAATAAGATTATTTTGAAAATCAGCAGTGTAAAGCGGATCGGCAGAATCAAAACCATAAATTTTAATGCAAGAATTAAAATCACCGACTTTTGCATTAAAAAATGAAACCGCAATCTTTTTTCCGTTTGCCGAAACACAAACATCATTTATAAAATCCTGTGCGGAGTTCAGTGTGTATTTTAACTTACCGGATTTATTATAAACAAAAACAGATGCAACATATTCATTTGAATAAGTTGCAACAGCAAAATCGCCGTTTCTTCCGATTCCTGCCGAAATAATTGATTCTTTTGTTTCAATTTCGGTTTTAAGTCCCGAAAGATTATAAATAGATAGTTTTTTTCCGCCCTGATCGAAAATAAGGGCTCTTGTATCGGAGGTTTTAAGAACCGGTGAACCGTATCCGTGTGCTACGGAAAGAATTTCTTTTCCCGAATTTGAAAAAGCAAGCAACGAATTTTCGGTTAAACAATAATAATATCCGCTTTTAACAACACAGTCCTCTATCATCGAAGATGTTATTGATACAGGATACGAGCCTGTTCCGATTCTTGAGTATAAATTAGTAACATTTTCAATTATACCAACAGGTAAAAACATTTGAAGTAAAGTAATCACAAGAGCAAAAGCAAAAGCGACTATACTTATAATAATTGTTTTTTTACGATTTTCAAATTTTTTACCCTTAATAACCTTCATCTTACGCTTTTTAGCTTCAACAGAAGAATCGATTTTTATTTCTTTTTCAATATTTTCATTATCTTTATTTTTTCTTGAAAACAAGCCATGTTTTTTTCGCTTATAATCGGACAATTATTATCACACATCCTTCGGATAAAATACTTTATTAAGAAATAAAGCTTTTGCAGCAAGCGTATCCCCTGCAAATGAACGATTTTTAGTATTAAAAACAACTTCGGCAATATTGGGATTTATTTTGCCGTAACCAACCGCCAAGGCAGTTCCTGCAATAATTCTTACCATATTATATAAAAACCCATCTGCCGCGATTTTAAGAATAATATCATTAGCGATTTTACTAACTTCACAATACTTAACTGTTCTGACAGTATCATCAACTGTTCTTGCCGAGCAGGAAAAACCTTCAAAATCATTCTTTCCGATTAAAGATTTACAAAAATCGTTCATAAGATCAATGTCCGGCTCCTTTGATAAGAAAAGAGCATATCTATTTTTGAAAGGAGATTGAACACCGGTATAGAAATTATAAATATATTCCTTTCCCATGCAATCATATCTTGCATGAAAATCAGATTTAACCTCTTGGCAACCGATAACCCTGATATCATCGGGCAAAACAGAATTAAGACCTAAAAGAAATGCTTTTTCGGGGATAGATTCATCACAATCAAAATGCATACAAAATTGATTTGCATGAACACCTGCATCAGTTCTGCTGCAGCCGGTAACATCTGTTTTTTGCCCCAAAACTTTTTTCAAACAATTTCCGATTGTTTCCTGAACGGTAATTCCATTAGGTTGAACCTGCCAACCGTGATATGCGGTTCCGTCAAAGGAAACAGAAAGAAGCATTCTTTTCATCAATTACTCCTAAAATAAAAAGTTTAATGCAATAATTCCTCCGCCGCAAAGCAAACAGAAAAAAGCAGCCAAAATATCCTTTGCGGAATATCTTAATTTTTTCATTCGAACTCTGCCCTCACCGCCATTATAACAGCGGCATTCCATAGCTTCGGCAAGCTCATAAGCTCTTCTGACCGAGGATATTAAAAGAGGAATAAGAATCGGTATCAATGCTTTAACTCTTTCTTTTAATTTTCCGTTTTCAAGGTCTGCTCCCCTTGCTTTTTGCGCGTTCATTATTTTATCTGTTTCCTCAACAAGCGTGGGAATGAAGCGAAGAGCAATAGTCATCATCATAGCAATAGTGTGAACTGCTGTTTTAAGACCGATAAATTTAAGCGGAAGAAGCAAACTTTCAATAGCATCTGTTAAATCATTAGGCGTAGTAGCATAGGTTAAAATTGAACTTATAAGAATAAGCAAAACTATGCGCAAAGCCATAAATCCGGCTCTTGAAAGGCTTTGGGTTGTGATCATTAACTTCCAAAACGACAGCAAAACTTTTCCCTGATCGCTATAAAACATATTGATAAGGCCGGTGAAAATAACTATCGGTAAAACCGCCTTTATGTTTTTCAAAAACATTTTAAGCGGCACCTTTGAAACGATCATTAAAAATACTGTAATAATCGAAAATAACAAAAGTCCGTAAAAATTACCGGCGATGAACATAAAAACAATAAGAAAAATAAGCGCCAAAAGTTTTGTTCTCGGGTCAAGGCGATGAATAAAAGAACCACTGTCAAAATACTGACCGAATGTAATATCTCTAAGCATTGCCTTCACCACCCTTTGAAAGAGCCTTTAAGGCGTTAACGCAATCTTCTACCGTAAACAAATCCTTTGAAATATCAATTCCTCTTGATCTGATTTCATCCATAACAAGAGTAACGATCGGAACATTAAGACCGATTTTTCTCAACATATCACCGTTTGAAAAAACCTTATCAGTTTTATCAAACATAACAAGTCGGCCTTTATCAAGAACCAAAAGTTTATCGGTAAGCATTGCCATATCTTCCATATTATGAGAAATGATAATAACAGTGGCGTTATATTCTTTTCGGTAATCAGCAATCATTGAAATAACATTTTGACGGCCCATTGGGTCAAGACCGGCTATCGGTTCATCAAAAATGATTATTTCGGGTTTCATAGCCATAACGCCGGCGATGGCAACCCTGCGTTTTTCACCGCCCGAAAGATCAAATGGTGATAACTCGTAAAAATCCTTAGGAATTTTAACAATAGAACAAATTTCATTTATTCTGTTATCTAATTCTTCCCCTTCAAGACCTAAATTTTTAGGACCAAAAGCAATATCTTCTCTAACAGTTTCTTCAAAAAGCTGATATTCAGGATACTGAAAAACAAGACCCACTTTTGACCTAACGGACTTGATTTTTTTAGGATCTTCCCAAATATCCTTTCCATCTAAGAGTATTTTACCCTGTGTAGGCTTCAAAAGCCCGTTTAAGTGTTGAACAAGTGTTGATTTACCCGAACCTGTATGACCGATAATACCCACAATTTCGCCACGTTCAATATCAAACGAAACATCATGAACCGCGTCATGAATAAACGGTGTATTTCCGCTATAGGTATGGGTTAAATTTTTAACCGATAATAAAGACAATTCAGATTTCCTCCAAATGAAGCGCAGATATTATATTATCCGCTGTTTCTTTAATAGAAATTGAGTTTGCAGATATATCAAAGCCTTCACTTCTTAAAGCATTAAGAAGCTCGGAAGTTTGCGGAACATCAAGTCCTATCGATTTCAAATAAGAAACATTATTAAAAACCGATTTTGGAATATCATCAAGAACGATTTTACCGTCATTGACAACAACAACTCTATCTGCATTTTCCGCTTCTTCCATAAAATGAGTTATTAAAATAACAGTTATGTTTTCTTCCCTGTTGAGTCTTTCAACAGTTGAGATAATTTCCTTTCTACCCTTTGGGTCAAGCATTGCAGTAGGTTCATCAAGAACAATACAAGAGGGCTTCATTGCAAGAATACCCGCTATTGCAATTCTTTGTTTTTGACCGCCGGAAAGATGATGAGGCGTTGACTTTGCAAATTCAAACATATTAACGCTTTTTAGTGCATCATCAACTCTTTTTCTTATTTCATCGCTTGAAAAGCCAAGGTTTTCGGGACCGAAAGCAACATCATCCTCAACAACTGATGCAACAAGCTGATTATCAGGATTTTGAAAAACCATACCAACAGTTTTTTTAATCTCAATATCATTTTTAGAATCATTAGTTGACATACCGTTAACAAAAATCTCACCCGAAGTCGGTTTATACAAACCGTTAATAAGCTTTGCAAGTGTCGATTTTCCCGATCCATTGTGACCGAGAATAACGGTAAAGCTTCCTCTTTCAATATCAAGAGAAAGATTATCTATTATTTTTTTAGAATCATCATCGGAATTATATTCAAATCCAATATTTTTAATTTCAATAATACTATCTTTCATTTTCTCCAAATCGTTGTATTTCCGCAGGGCAAAACAAGATCGCGTTTTGTTACTTTAAGACCGATTTCCTGCGTTTCAACAGTTCCTTTTTTATTAGGAAATACGATATTTTTAACCATATAATTCAAAATTGAAGGTGATAAACCGGTTGTATAAGAATTAAGGAAAAAGAAAAGCGGATCATCACTTATTATTTTTGAAACATCATATAAAAGTGCAGATAATTGCTGTTCAAGTTTCCAAACCTCGCCGCCGGGTCCTCTGCCATAAGACGGAGGATCCATTATAATTGCATCATACTTGTTTCCCCTTCTTATTTCACGGGCAACAAATTTCATACAATCATCAACAAGCCATCGAACCGGTTTATCTGCAACACCGCTTGCTATCGCATTTTCCTTTGCCCACGAAACCATACCTTTTGAGGCATCAACATGGGTAACCTTTGCGCCTGATTTAAGGCAGGCAACGGTAGCTCCGCCGGTATAACCGAAAAGATTTAAAACAGAAATCTGTCTATTCTCTTTTTCGATAAGCTCACGCGCCAAATCCCAGTTAACGGCTTGTTCGGGGAAAAGACCTGTATGCTTAAATCCCATAGGTTTTAAGCAAAAAGTAAGATCTTTATAATTTATTTTCCAAACATCGGGAACGTCGGTTTTCTTTTCCCAGTATCCGCCGCCGGAAGCCGATCTATGATAAACGGCATTTGCTTTTTTCCATCTATCATCAAAATATCCTTCATTCCACATTACCTGCGGATCGGGGCGAACAAGAACAACATTTCCCCATCGTTCAAGCCTATTTCCGGAATCGGCATCTATAAGCTCATAATCCTTAAAATCTTTTGAATATCTCATTTTGCGTTATTTTTAATAACCTCTGCAATATCTTTTGCAATATGCTTGATTTCGGCAATATTTTCGCCCTCAAGCATTATTCTGATAAGCGGTTCAGTTCCAGAAGCACGAACGAGAACTCTGCCGGCATCACCCATTTTTTTATTATAATCATCAATCGTTTTAATGATTGTTTCATTTGTTTTAAGCGCATCCTTCATTTCGGGAGTTGCTTCAATATTAAGAAGAGTTTGCGGTAAAACGGTCATAATAGAAGCAGCCTCAGATGCGGTTTTTTGTGTTCTTTTCAGAATAGCTGCAAGCATAGCGCCGGACAATTGACCATCGCCCGTTGTTGCAAATTTTCTGAAAATTATGTGACCGGACTGTTCGCCGCCGATTTGATAATCATGTTTTACCATTTCTTCAAGAACATATCTATCACCAACAGAAGTTTCTTTTACCCTGATTCCGTTTTCTTTTGCAAAATGCTTAAAGCCTAAATTTGTCATAACAGTTACAACAGCAGTATTATCTTTTAAAAGATTTCTGTCTTTCATATCTTTTGCAAAAATAGCGATCATACGGTCACCGTCAATAAGACGACCGTTTTCATCAACGGCAAGGCAACGGTCAGAGTCACCGTCAAAAGCAAGACCCAAGTCAAGCTCATGACCGTTAACATAGTCGATAAGATCATCCATGTGGGTTGAGCCGCAATGATTATTGATGTTAATACCGTTCGGATTATCGTGAATTAAAATACATTCTGCGCCAAGTCTTGAAAAAAGTTCTTGCGCAGTATAAGAAGCGCAACCGTTTGCGCAGTCAATAGCGATTTTAAGACCGGAAAGATTTTGATTTACGGATTTTACAAGATGATCGATATAAAACTCAACATAATCGGGGCGTTTGAAAACACTGCCTATGTCACCGCCGGTCGGATAATTTATCTTTGAGCAACCGTCAAGTGCGATTTCGGCAATTTCATCTTCAACATTATCCGGAAGTTTGTATCCGTTACCATCAAATATTTTAATTCCGTTAAATTCGCAAGGATTATGTGATGCGGAAATCATAATGCCGGCATCGGCTTCTCTGTCTTTAACAAGAAAAGCAATAGCAGGAGTAGGAACAAAGCCAACCAAAACAACATCAGCACCAAAAGAGCAAAGACCGGCAGCCAAAGCCATTTCAAGCATATTAGAAGATACGCGAGTATCCTTACCTATAAGAACCTTTGGTTTTTCGGTTGTTTTTTCTGTTAAAACATAAGCCGCGGCACGGCCTATATTCATTGCAAGTTCACAAGTAAGTTCAGTGTTTGCTATGCCTCTAACACCGTCAGTTCCAAATAATCTTCCCATAATTAAATCTCCTTAAATTTTGTTTGTTTATCAAATTGTTCAATTCCCAAATGTTCATAAGCCAATGGTGTAACACACCTTCCGCGTGGGGTTCTTGTTAAAAAACCGATTTGCATAAGATACGGCTCGTAAACATCCTCAATGGTTATTGCTTCTTCGCCGACAGCCGCGGCAAGTGTTTCAAGACCAACCGGACCACCGGAATAATTATTGATAATCGTTTTTAACATTCGCCTGTCAAAATCGTCAAGACCCAATTCATCAATTTCAAATCTTGAAAGTGATTCTTGAGCAACTTTAACATCAATTTCACCGTTAAACTGAACTTCTGCAATATCGCGAACTCTTTTAAGAAGGCGGTTTGCAATTCTCGGTGTACCTCTTGATCTTGAGGCAATTTCAATAGCGCCTTCATCATCAATCGGAATATTAAGAATTCCCGCAGAGCGCTTAACTATGCTTGCGAGCTGCTCAGGCGTATAAAGATCAAGACGAAGCAACATTCCGAAACGATCTCTAAGCGGAGCAGTTAACTGCCCCGATCTCGTTGTAGCACCGACGAGAGTAAAATGCGGAACATCAAGCCTTATTGATCGAGCGCTCGGTCCCTTGCCGAGAATAATATCAAGAGAGAAATCTTCCATAGCCGGATATAAAATTTCTTCTATGTTTCTTGAAAGTCGATGGATCTCATCAATAAATAAAATATCGCCTTCGTTAAGAGAAGTTAAAATTGCAACAAGATCTCCCTGCTTTTCAATCGCAGGTCCGGATGTGACGCGAAGATTAACACCCATTTCCCTTGCAATGATTGAAGAAAGTGTTGTTTTGCCGAGTCCGGGCGGACCGTATAGCAAAACGTGATCAAGTGCCTCATGCCTTTTAAGAGCGGCTTGAATACAAATTTTAAGATTATCCTTAACCTTATCCTGGCCAACATAATCATCAAAACATTTAGGTCTTAATGTAATTTCATTATCATCATCCAAATTTGTATATTCGGGAGAAACAATTCGGTTTTCAAAATCAAGTTCTTCTTCGATCATAAATTATATCCCCCTTGCAAGTGATTTAAGAGCCTGCTTAATAAGATCATTAACCGAAAGTGAAGGATCAAGACGGCCAACGGCAAGAGATGCTTCACTTTGACTGTATCCAAGCGAGGTTAAAGCCATTATTGCTTCCTTTGTATTCGGAATGGAAACGGCGTTACCGATGTTTGAAATCTCGGCACTTATTTCTCCGCTGCTTACAGAACCGACCTTATCTTTAAGTTCAAGAACAATTCTCTGCGCAAGTTTAATTCCAACACCTGAAGCCGCGGTGAGCGATTTTGCATCGGAAGACGCAATAAATAGTTGAATATTTTCAGGTGTAAAGCTTGATAACAAAGCAAGACCGATTTTAGGACCCACACCGCTGACGCCGGTTATAAGCTTAAACATATCATGCTCGGAAACAGATGAAAAGCCGAAAAGATCAAGAGCATCTTCTTTAACCGAAAGATAAGTATAAAGAAACGTTTGCTCACCGATGTTTCCGATTTTAGAATATGTGTTATCTGTTATAAAGCACTTAAAACCTATACCGCCGCATTCTATAACAACAAATGAATGATCTTTAATTTTCAAAATACCGTTAACAGAAGAAATCATTTATGAAAATCCTCCTTTAATTTACCGAAAAGGCTGCCGGAACTATGCCCATGACAAATTGCAAGAGCTAAGGCATCGGCAGTGTCATCGGGTTTGGGAACCGCCTTTAACTGCAAAATACTTTTAACCATTTCCATAACCTGATGTTTTTCAGCTCTGCCGTAACCTGTTATGGAAGATTTAACCTGCAAAGGTGTATATTCATAAACGGAAAGACCGTTTTGAATAGCAGATAGCATTATGATTCCCCTTGCCTGAGCAACATCAATAGCTGTTGTGGAATTGGTGTTAAAATAAAGTTTTTCAATTGAAAGACATGTTGGATTGTATTTTTTTATTACCGTGTTAATATCGTTATATATCGATAAAAGTCTTTGACCGAAATCAGTATGAGCTTCGGTTGTTATTGCACCGTAACCGACAACGCTGAACTTAAATTTATCGTAATCAACAATACCGTAACCAATAATGGCATATCCGGGATCTATACCCAAAATTCTCATACAAAACAAACCTCAACACATAATTCACCAATTTAATTTATTATATCACATAGGTAAATATAAATCAATATTATATATAAATAAAAAAACCGCGTATTCCAAAAGAAAATCTAAGGAATACGCGGGATTTTTTACTGGGCTTGTGATTGTTGTTGTGAGGCTCCGGACGAAGATTCCGTTGCTTGCGAAGATTCAGGAGCTTGCGAAGATGATTGATTTGAAGATTCAGCAGATGATTCTTTCGAACGATCCGAAGCAACATATTCATGCTTACCGCTGCATGTTTTAACATCAACGCCAACCGGGAAATCACCGGTTTTTACACTTGAACATTTTTTACTTGCAAGAAGACCTGTGTTTGTGCAATAAGTTTTCTTTTCAAAATCTTCAAGAATATCAAGGTCTTTAACTTCAAGTTCTTTATGAACCTGTGTCATAACTGCACGCCAAACTGATGCAGCCGCACCGGCATTATAAATCGGTCTTGGAGTATCAAAGCCATACCAAACAGAGCCAACATAATAAGGCGTTCCGGCAACCATCCACAAATCGTTTGATTCACTTGATGTACCGGTCTTTGCATAAGCTCTCATTTTACTGTATCCTGAAATGCCGTGACCTGTTCCCTGGCTTCCGTAAACAACATTTTGCAACATTTTATTCATTTGAGCGGCAGTTCCCGGAGTAATAACCTGTTCGCCTTCACTTTGATCGGATAAAATAACATTTCCGTGAGCATCTTCAACCTTGTAATAAGTGACCGGAGAATAATATTTACCTCTATTACCGAAAATCGCGTAAGCCGCGGCGGATTCAGTTGTTGTAACACCATAAGTTGAGCCGCCGAGAGCAAGTGCAGAAAGGTTTTTATCGGCCTCGGTCAAGTGGTTAAGGTGCAATTTTTGAGTAACAAAATCATAGGACTGATCGATGCCTAAATAATCCTTAACGATCCAACAAGGAATAGTGTTTGCGGAATGTTCAAGAGCAAGACGAACCGAGATAGTTCCCATATAATACCCATACCATTCCTTAGGACCCGGTTTGCCTTTTTCAAAATAATCTTTTATGGGTTTATCGGCAATATTTGAATAATAAGAAATAACACCGGCATCTATTCCGGGTGCATAAGCACCCATAGGTTTCATTGTTGAACCCGGTTGACGCGGTGAATCAAGCGCACGATTTAGGGCACGATTGACCGTTTTTTCGCCAACACCGCCGATAACACCAACTACATGACCACTATAATCCATAATAGTCATAGCGGATTGAACATGTTTACCGGATTTATCTTTCTGTGAAAAATAACCCGAAACATTTGTATAAACCTTTTCCATTGCGGATTGAATATCAAGATCAACACAAGAGTATATTTTATAACCGCCGTTATAAAGTTTTTGTGTAGCGTCTTCAACCGATATATTCAAGGAATTTGCAAGATTTTCGGAAACATTTGAAATAAGAGCATCAACATAATAACTGTTAATTCCCTCTTCATTATTTACTTTTTGAGTTAAATCAAGTTTAAGTTCCTGCTCATAAGCATCATTATATTCGTCAACCGAAATAAATCCTTCTTCACGCATTGCATCAAGAACAGCTCTTCTGCGTTTAAGATTTTCCTCGGGATGAGTTGAAGGGTTATAAAGGCTCGGATTTTTAGTAATACCCGCAAGCGCTGCACACTCAACCAAATTAAGCTGACCTATATCTTTATTGAAATAATAGTTAGCCGCAACCTGAACACCGCATATTCCGCTGCCGAGCGAAATAGTATTAAGATATGCCTCTAAAATAGTTTCTTTATCAAGCGCCTTTTCAACGGCAAGTGCGCGAACAATTTCACGAATTTTTCTTGCGTTGCTTTTATCATTATCTTTAGTAATATTCTTAATCAACTGCTGAGTAATGGTTGAACCGCCCTGTTCACTTGACCAGAAATGAAGATAGAGGTTTGCGAAAGCGGAAATAGTTCTTTTCCAGTCAACACCGTCATGATCAAAAAATCTTTTATCTTCTATGGCAACATAGGCATTTATAAGATCTTTGGGAACATATTCAAGATCGACCCAAATTCGGTTTTCTTCTCCGTGAAGGCGCTGATATTCTTCCCATTCATCTTTATCATTTTTAACATAGATAACAGAAGTCATATTCATTTCAAAATTTTTAATATCATCAATAACTATATTACAATCATAAAGGTCAAAAGCATTTCTTGCGATAGAGGGTTTAATGGTAAAAACCATAAAGAAAGAAGCTATCACTAAAACAAGACACAAAAATACGCAGAACGCTTTATATGCTTTTCCCATAATTTTCCCTCCGATTTCAATACATAATTATCTATATTATACTCTTTTCAATATTTTTTTCAATCACTTTTTTAATATTCACAAAATTTTAATACATTTTTGCAAAATAGTGATATAATAACATAAAAAAATTACAAGGAGAAATTTATGCTTAAACTAAAAAACATCGTAAAAACCTACTTTGTAGGCGATAACAAGGTTGAAGCACTTAAAGGCATTGACATTGAGTTTCGAAAAAACGAATTTGTTTCTATTTTAGGACCTTCGGGATGCGGAAAAACGACTTTGCTTAACATTATCGGAGGACTTGACAGATATACACAAGGCGATCTGATAATCTCGGGAAGATCAACAAAAGAATATAAAGATTCTGATTGGGACACTTACAGAAATCATACCATAGGATTTGTTTTTCAAAGTTATAACCTTATCCCCCATCAAACCGTTTTATCAAATGTTGAAATCGCACTGACTCTTTCCGGTGTTTCTAAAAAAGAAAGAAGAAAAAGAGCGGTTGAAGCTCTAAACAAGGTTGGACTTGGCGATCAACTTAATAAAAAGCCAAATCAGATGTCCGGCGGACAAATGCAGCGTGTTGCCATTGCTCGAGCGCTTGTCAATAATCCCGAAATTTTGCTTGCTGATGAGCCGACCGGCGCGCTTGACAGCGAAACAAGCGTTCAGATTATGAACATTTTAAACGAAATTGCAAAAGACCGTCTTGTAATTATGGTTACCCACAACCCAGATCTTGCGAATGTATATTCAACAAGAATAATCAAATTGTTTGACGGAAGAGTTACCGACGATTCAAATCCTTTTTCAAGCGAAATTGAAGAAAAGCCGGCTAAAAAGCAGAAAAAGCCTTCCATGTCTTTCTTCACAGCGCTTTCACTTTCGGTTAACAATCTTTTAACTAAAAAAGCAAGAACTATCTTAACTTCTTTTGCGGGATCAATAGGCATCATAGGTATTGCGCTGATTTTATCGCTTTCAACAGGTGTTGAGGCATACATCAATCATGTTGAAGAAGACACCCTTTCAAATTACCCGATAATGATTGAAAAAACCGGCACGGACGTTGGCGAAATGATCTCGACCTTGATGAAGAATAACGAAAAATCCGAGAAACATGACGACAAAATTTATTCAAACGATATTATGACCGATATGATGACGGCTCTTGTCAACGGTTCTACAACCAACGACCTCGCCTCTTTCAAATCATATATAGAAGACGATAAAAATAAAGTAAAAGATTATTCCTCTGATATTAAGTATTCATATAAAACCGTGTTAAATATTTATACCGAGAACGGTAATCGAGTTAATCCTTCAGATTTATTCGAAAAAATGGGATTCAAAAATCAATCAAACGGTTCAAACAATCAGGGATTTGGCGGTGTAAACAGATCCGGAATGATGAATACGGCTGTTTGGAAAGAACTTATCGATAACAAATATTTGCTTGAAAAACAGTACGATGTTATCGCGGGAAAAATGCCTGAAAATTCTCATCAGGTTGTTGTTATCGTTGATGAAAACAATCAAATAAGTGATTATACACTTTATACTTTAGGTCTTAAAAATTCCGATGAATTATCCGAAATAATCAAAAAGGCAATGAACGGTGAAAAGGTTGAAGCGAGCGAACAATCCGTTTATTCTTATGATGATATTTTGAATCTTAAATTCAAACTTCTTCTAAACACAGATTATTTTGCAAAAACCGAAAACGGATTATTTGAAGATAAAACCAAAGACGATCTTTATATTCTCGATAAACTAAAAGAAGCTCAAGATATAACGGTTTGCGGAATATTAAGAGCAAAAACAAATTCGGCAAACAATATGGCAACGGGTACCGTAGGTTATATGAGTTCACTTATGAAAGAACTTATAACAGATGTAAATGAAGCTGAAATCGTAAAACTTCAAAAAGAAAATCCCGATAAAGATGTGCTGACCAGTCTTCCATTCAAAAATGATGAGGAAATGACGATGGATACACTTAATCAGTATATCGCAGAACAGCCTGCCGAACAGCAACAGGCATTTAACGGATATATCATGCAAATGAAAGCGCAGAATATGACCGATGCGCAGATAGTTGAAAAATTCAAATCATATCTTGAAGCGGCTCAAAGCGATACAACTTATGAAGATAATCTATTAAAACTCGGCGTTTCCGATCTTCAAGACCCCAATGCTATAAACATATATCCAAAAGATTTTGAAGCAAAAGAAAAAATTAACGAAATTATTGATAAATATAACGATAAAAACGACGAAACAAAAAGAATTGTATATACGGATTATATCGGCCTTATGCTTTCATCGGTTACAACGATCATAAATGCCATAAGTTATGTTTTGATAGCATTTGTAAGTATTTCACTTGTTGTTTCTTCAATTATGATCGGAATTATAACCTATATTTCAGTTCTTGAACGAACAAGAGAAATCGGTATTCTTCGTGCAATGGGTGCTTCAAAGCATGATGTTTCAAGCGTATTTAATGCCGAAACGCTTATTGAGGGCTTCTCGGCAGGAGCTATCGGTATTGGTTTAACATTATTGCTTTTATGGCCGATAAACGCCATCGTACAGCATATTACAAAAATCCCCGAGCTATCAGCTATTTTACCGATTAAAGGCGCTATCGCCCTTATAATCATCAGTATGTTCTTAACATTTATCGCAGGACTTATTCCTTCACGAATTGCCGCAAAGAAAGATCCTGTTACCTCACTCAGAAGTGAATAATAATAAACAACGGGCTTATGCATCAGCATAAGCCCGTTGCCTATTCAGCAAAACAGCTAAAATAAATATTCATTTAGAATAACTGACCCGGCAGCTTTAATTTAAGTTTTTTGGGAAAAAGATTATCAAATTCTTCTACCTCGGCTTCATCAACATAGTAACCTTTCGGTGTTTGATAAACGCCTGTAATCCCATCTAAATAACCCGAAATAAGTTCTTTGCAAAGGAAAAAAGACGAATCAGCGCCTTCAGGTAAATCATGGTATCTTATGCCAAAATTCGAAGCATATTGAAAACCGCTTTTCCCGTAAAAATCGATATTACCTTCAAATAAAACTGCACCAAACCCAAGTTCAGATGCTTTTTCTAACGAAAAATCAAGCAAAGCCTTGCCATACCCCTTTCTTTTCAAATCGGGTGTTATCCCGATAGGTCCCATTGTTAAAACGGGTATGGTTCTGCCGTCATCGGCTTCGATTATGGTTTTCATAAACATATTTTGTCCGATAATTTTATTATCCTTAATCATAACGAAATCAAGTTCTTTTACAAAATTGATATCATCACGCAGTTTATGAATAACATAATGTTCAAAGCATCCGGGACGATACACATTCCAAAAAGCCTCTCTGACAAGGTTTTCGGTTTCAAAATAATCTTTATTGTTTTCTAAACGAATTATATAGTCATTTTTATTCATTGTTTTTCCTCCTGAAAATTGTTGACTGCAACTGCATAACGCGGGAGGTTTGACCGATCATAAGCAAACCTCCCGGTTAGCTTACAATCTCCGATTTTTTGTACAAAATCAAAAAGTACTCTCCTAAAATAATTATTTATAATCAAGCCAAAAATGGCGGATTATTATATTTTTTATTCTTGTGATGATGTCTGTTCGGATGAAGAAGATTGTGAAGAATCGCTTTGCGAGGGTGCTGACGAATGAATATTGCAGTTACCGGGAATTGCAGATGAACTGTAATAGCCGGTTGCAGTATCAGTACATCCGGAACCTGCAATAAGACCTGATTCCTTGCAATATGTTTTTTCTTCAACCTTTGAACTGAATTTATATTCTTTTGCTTTCTTTCCGGAATGGATTTTTGAAGCAACAGCACCCCACATTTTAAGTGCTATAACACTATCTGATATAGCGGTTTGATTATCATAACCACACCAACATGATGCAATATAATAAGGTGTTCCGCCGACAAACCAAAGGTCATTTGAATTGTTTGAAGTACCGGTTTTAGCGTATATCTTCATACCGTTAACATATTTTGCTGCTGCAGCGCCTGTTCCGTTGCTTCCATAAACAACACCCTGCAAAAGATGATTCATAATCGTTGAAGTTTCCTCGCTTATAGCGGCATTAGAATCATTTAATGAGTTATCAAGAACAACATTATCATGCTGATCAAGAACTTTTGTATAAAGTTTAGGTTTATAATATAAACCACCGTTGCCGAATATTGCATAAGCTGCGGCAGACTCCATAGTTGTTATACCGCCGTTTGTTCCGCCCATACCCAAAGGAGAAAGATCCATATCCTTTGCCGTGAGGGTAGATATTCCAAGCTTTGTTGCGAGGAATTGGAAAGACTTTGCGGGGGTGATTTTCTGAACTAACTGAACCGGAATTGTATTGACAGATCTTTCAAGCGCATACTGAACGGTTATATTTCCCCAATATGATTTATACCAGTTAACAGCAGTCCAGCTTCCACTTGTAACAGGATGATCATCAACAATGCTTGAATAATTTATCAGTCCTTGCTCTATTGCGGGAGCATAAGCGGCAATCGGTTTCATAGTTGAACCGGGTTGACGAATTGCATCAGTTGCACGATTAAATCCGGAAAGGCCGAGATTTGAAGTCTTTTCCCCTATTCCTCCGGCAAGACCTTTAACATTTCCTTCATAATCCATAACGGTTATGGCACCCTGAAGAGTTTGTCCGTCTTTGCTTTTCAAAGCATAAGCTTTTTCATTTGAGAAAACCTCATTTACTGAGTCTTGAACCGAGGGATCAACCGTAGAATAAATTTTATATCCGCCGGAATAGAACATATTGATTGCGTGTTTTTCGTCATAACCGTATTGCTTTGCAAGGTCTTTGGTAACCTGAACGATAAGAGCATCAACGAAATAGTCATTAACGCTTGTTTCGTTTATCGCCTCTTTTGAAGCAACAACATTAAGTTCTTCGGAAATAGCTGCATTATATTCTTCGTCATTTATGAAACCCTGAGATTTCATTTCGGATAAAACGCTGCTTCTTCTCTTTTTATTGTTGTCAGCGTTATCGTCCGGCGAATAATGTGAAGGACTTTTAGTTATTGACGCAAGTGCTGCACATTCATTAAGTGTTAAATCCGAAACAGGTTTATTGAAATAATAATTTGAGGCAACTTCAACACCGTATATTCCGTGACCCATTGCAATAGTATTCAAATAACATTCAATTATAGTATCTTTTGAATAATGGCTTTCAAGATATCTTGCACGCATAATTTCGCGCATTTTTCTTGTGGGCTTTTGATCGGTATCACCGGTAAGGTTTTTAACGAGCTGTTGTGTTATTGTTGAACCGCCCTGATTTGAAGAATAAAAATGGAAAAACAAATTGGCAAAAGCAGAAAATGTTCGTTTCCAATCAACACCGTCATGCTCATAAAATCGTTTATCCTCAATAGCTACAAAAGCATTAACAAGATTTTGCGGAATACCTTTATAACCTTCTTCTTTTACCGCCGCTTTTGCCGGATCATAAGATACCCAAATTCTGTTATATTCACTATGAAGGCGTTGATATTCCTCATAATCTCCTGCGGAGTTTTGCGAATATATGGTTGTTGTGAAATTGAGTTTCAAATCGTTTAGATCTTCATCCATCGTTCCGTCAACACTTGTGAAAACATAAACGATAAATGTTCCTATAACGATACTGCACGTAATAACTCCGATAAGAAAAATCGTAAGCAAAGTTTTCAAAACTTTTTGCTTCTTATTTTTTTTCTTTTTCTTTTTCAAATTCTCAGTGGTTGTTTTTCCGGAAGAAAAACTATTAAGATCAACAATATCAGATTTTTCCTTAAAATCCCCGCTACCCTCATAACTGTAACTGAAAAGATCATCATTATCTTTTTTCAAGGCATAATCCTCCAACTTGATTTTTTGTTTATTATATCATAATATTTTCATTCATTCAACCATAAAAAATTTTATGAATTATTCAAAATATACAAAAATTAAAACAACATTTATTTTTACTTGAAAGTTCAGAGAATTCATTTTATAATAATAACATCTTTTTTATGGGAAGTGAAACTATGGAAAACAATGCATCATCTGCCGGTGTTCTGCACGGTGGTTTATTTAACATTGCGGAAATCAGAATATTGATTTGCTATATTTTAAGCAGTATAAATGAGCCCGTTCCGGTTAATATGCTTGCAAATACATTACATTATGAAGGAATTGCAAATGCTTTTGAAGTTTGCGATGCCATAGTTTCTTTATCAAAAACCGGTCAGGTTTACCAAGTTGACCCAAAAGAAGATACCTATGCTATTACTGATGACGGAAGATCTGTTGCAAATGAGCTTAATACTACCCTTTCAATGACCGTTAAGGAAAGAGCATATTTAGCATCAATTAAAATGTTTACAAAATATAAAAATGCAAAATCCGCTAAATTTGAAATAACAAAAGAAGCCGGACATACATATCTTAACTGCACGGCTATTGATAATGAAATTCCGCTTATTAGTGTTAAAATGTTGGTTTTTGATGAAATGCAAGCTTCGGCGATAAAAGAAAAATTTCTTGAAAACCCCTCGGCAGTTTTTTCAAATATTATAGAAACGCTTACAAAAAAAAAATAAGACCCGATCGGGTCTTATTTTTTATATTATTTTTTTACTTAATTTATTAACGCCCATAACTCCGCCGATAACTGATGAAATAATAATTATTATAAGTCGAAAAATCGTATTATAAGTGAAATCACCGGATAAAAACACCGAAACTATAAAAGTAATCAAATATATTATTCCACCGCAAACAATACCTATTATGTATCCTTTTTTCTTTATTTTTTTTGATAAAAAGAATGATCCGCAAAATGCCGAAATGCTTAAGCAAATAGTTGAAAATGCGGGAATTAAAGATTTATCGATATTTGTTCCGAAAAGTATCAAAGCAAATATTGCGCATAAAGCCAAACAAATACAGATAATAATTATTAAACTCCATATATAATTCATATATTTTTTCATAAAAAAATCCCTCCGCTTTATTATATATAAGCGAAGAGATAATTTATTACTTTTCTTTAACTTTTTTAGCTGATGCTTTTTTTGCGTTTTCGGCTTTTTTGCGTTCCATAGCGGTTACATTAGACTGCAAAGCCCATTTTGCAAATGTAAACTTTGTATGATCGCTTTTTGATTCAATGATAAAAGTATCTTCTTTAAGAGAGATTACTCTACCGTAAATTCCGCCGATTGTGATAATTTCATCACCAACCTGAAGATTATCGCGCATTTCAGCATCTTCTTTTTTCTTTTTACGCTGAGGGCGGAAAAGAAGAAAATACATCGCAAGGACGATAACGCCGATATAAAGAACTGTTCCCCATACAGGAATTCCTGCCTGATCGGCAACGCCCGCTAATAAAATATTCTGCATAATTCAATACCTCCAAAAAAATAGCAAGAACATTATACATAAAAAAACATTGATTTGCAAGTAAAATATTCTTATTTTATATTCTTCTGCCTAATATTTCTTCTTTTTCTTTCTTAAAGGCAGCAAAATTATCATTATCAATCGCATTTCTTATATCTTCCATAAAGTGATTATAAAACCAAAGATTATGCATTACTAAAAGTCTTTGAGAAAGCATTTCCTTTGCCCTTAAAAGATGTCTGATATAAGCTTTTGAATACTGCCTGCAAACAGGACAGGAACAGTTTTCATCGATCGGTGTCATATCACGCTCATATTTGTTATTATTTATGTTGATAATTCCTTTTGAAGTGAAAAGATGACCGTGCCTTGCATTTCTTGAAGGCATAACACAATCAAAAAGGTCAACTCCCCTTTCAACGGCATTAAGAATGTTTACAGGAGTTCCAACGCCCATAAGATATCTTATTTTATTATCCGGCATATAGGGAGTTACATGCTCAATAACATCATACATAACTTCGGTTTCTTCACCAACGGCAAGTCCGCCGATCGCATAACCGTCAAGATCAAGTTCAGCAATTTCTTTCATGTGGTTTATACGAAGATCATTATATGTGCATCCTTGATTTATACCGAATAACATTTGTTGTTTGTTTATAGTATTCGGATCGGAATTAAGCTGCTGCATTTTGGTTTTGCATCTTTTAAGCCATCGAGTAGTTCTTTCACAGGATTGCTTGGCATAGGAATATTCTGCAGGATTTTCAACACATTCATCAAACGCCATTGCAATAGTAGATCCTAAATTGCTTTGGATAGTCATACTTTCCTCAGGCCCCATAAAAATTCTGCGACCGTCAACATGGCTTGCAAATGTTACACCCTCTTCGGTTATATTACGAAGACTTGCAAGCGAAAAA
This sequence comes from Acutalibacteraceae bacterium, assembly GCA_045642495.1. Lineage (GTDB taxonomy): Bacteria > Bacillota > Clostridia > Oscillospirales > Acutalibacteraceae > UBA737. The sequence goes on along the minus strand of JAZUJA010000064.1, from coordinate 5,276 downwards.
ACTTGAAATCCGCCGCTATCAGTTAAAATAGGACCGTCCCAAGTTGAAAATTTATGAAGTCCGCCACAATCTTTTATAACCTCATCGCCCGGTCTTATATGAAGATGATATGTATTTGAAAGCATAACCTGACAACCAACGGTTTTGAGATCTTCTGCAGAAAGACCGCCTTTTATCGCGCCTGCTGTTGCAACATTCATAAAAGCCGGTGTTTGAACAACGCCACGATTGGTTTCAAGCTTTCCCCTGCGAACAATTCCCTCTTTTTTAATAACTTCAAACATTTCTTTATCCTCAACTAATAAACATTGCATCGCCGAAACTGAAAAATCTGAATTTTTCATCAACGGCTTTTTTATATGCATTCATTGTATTTTCATAACCTGCAAATGCGCTTACAAGCATAATAAGTGTACTTTCAGGGAGATGGAAATTGGTGATAAGGGCATCCATACATTTGAAATTATATCCCGGATAGATAAAAATGCCCGTATCATCAGAGCACTCAATTATTTTGCCATGTTTAGAAGCAACACTTTCAACTGTTCTGCAGCTTGTTGTTCCAACACATATTACTCTGCCGCCATTTTGCTTTGTTTCATTTATTATTTTTGCTGTATCGGCCGGAACATAATAATGCTCTGTATGCATTTTATGATCAGTTATATTGTCAACTTTAACCGGTCTGAACGTGCCGAGACCGACATGAAGTGTTACATATACTATATTAACACCTTTTTGTTTGATTTTTTCAAGCAATTCATCGGTAAAGTGAAGTCCGGCGGTAGGTGCCGCGGCTGAGCCGAGTTCTTTTGAATAAACTGTTTGATATCTCTCTTTATCCTCAAGTTTTTCTTTTATATAAGGCGGAAGCGGCATTTGACCGACCTCATCAAGAACCGCAAAAAACTCACCATCGCACTTAAAGGTGATTATTCTGTTGCCATCTTCCAAAATATCGGATCCAGTGCAGGATAATTTATCTGAAAATTTGAATTCTCTTCCGATTTTCGCCTTTTTACCCGGACCTGCTAAAACTTCCCATGTTAAAAGATCCTTTTGTTTCAACAAAACAAATTCAACAACGGCACCCGTATCAGTCGCCGTACCGTAAAGTCTTGCGGGAAGAACCCTTGTGTTATTAAGGACAAGACAATCTCCCTCATTAAGATAATCAGTAATATCCGAAAAAACACATTCTCCGGTTTCGCCGGTTTGTTTATTGAAGAGCATAAGACGCGATGAATCTCGAGGATAAATCGGCGTTTGAGCAATGAGCTCTTCTGGCAGTTCGTAATAAAAATCGCTTGTTTTCATTTGATCACCGTAATTTTAATAGAATTTATATCATAAAATAAATTGACAAAACAGTAAGTCGATAATATAATAATTTTAATATATGTATTATATTGCAAATCTTTGCTTTAAGCAATAGTTTTTTTAAAGGAGTAATAAAAATGAAAAATTATAATGTTGGTATTATCGGTGCAACCGGTATGGTAGGTCAAAGACTTGTTCTTTTGCTTCACGATCATCCGTGGTTTAATATAACTGTTCTTGCGGCAAGTAAACAAAGTGCCGGCAAGACTTATAATGAAGCCGTATCTTCCAGATGGGCAATGACTTCACCTATCCCTGAAAATGTTAAAAACATTGTTATTAACGATGCACAGACTGATGTTGATGAAATCGTTTCTAAGGTTGATTTTGTCTTCTGTGCTGTTAATATGAAGAAAGATGAGATCAGAGCGCTTGAAGAACTTTATGCTAAAAAAGAATGCCCCGTTGTTTCAAACAACTCTGCTCACAGATTCACTCCGGATGTTCCGATGGTTATTCCCGAGGTTAACCCCGAACATCTTGACATTATTGAAAAGCAGAGAGAACGCCTTGGAACAAAGAGAGGATTTATTGCAGTTAAATCCAACTGCTCTATCCAGGGTTATGTTCCTGTTCTTAATGCTGTTAAAAAATTCGGTCTTAAAAATGTTCTTGCTTGCACATATCAAGCAATTTCCGGTGCCGGAAAAACATTTGAAAGATGGCCTGAAATGATTGATAATGTTATCCCTTATATCGGCGGTGAAGAAGAAAAAAGCGAAGTTGAACCGCTTAAAATTTGGGGTAAAATTGAAAACGGTGAAATAAAACTTGCCGAAACTCCGAACATTACATCACAGTGTATCCGCGTTCCCGTAACCGATGGTCACCTTGCCGCAGTTTTTGTTTCTTTTGAAAACAAACCTTCAAAAGAAGAAATCCTCAACCTTTGGAAAGAATATTCGGGAATTCCGCAGGAGCTTGAATTGCCCCACGCTCCCAAACAATACATTCATTATTTTGAAGAAGATGATATGCCGCAAACAAAACTTTGCCGCGATATTGAAGGCGGAATGGCTGTTTCTGTTGGTCGTCTTCGTGAAGACAAACAGTATGATTATAAATTCGTATGCCTTGCCCACAACACATTAAGAGGTGCTGCAGGCGGCGGTGTCCTTTTGGCTGAACTTTTATGCGCGAAGGGATATATGGATAAATAATTTTTGAAAGAGGTTTTTGCTTTGAAAAAAAGAATTTTTGAAGGCGTTGCAACTGCACTTGTCACCCCGATGAACGAGGACGGAACTGTAAATTTCAATCGTCTTGAAACTCTTGTTGACGAACAAATCAAAGGCAAAGTTGACGGTCTTGTTATAACCGGAACAACGGGTGAAAAATCCACACTTCGCCATGAAGAACATATAAAAGTTGTTGAAGTTGCCGTTAAAGCAGCCGCAAAGCGTGTTCCTATTATTGCCGGAACCGGCGGAAATGATACAACCTATTCTGTTGAACTTTCAAACGCTTGTGAAAAAGTTGGTGCGGACGGACTTTTACTCGTAACACCTTATTATAATAAAACTTCTCAGGCAGGTCTTGTTGCCCACTTTAATTATATTGCCGACAGGGTTAGTTCCCCCTGTGTTCTTTATAACGTTCCTTCAAGAACCGGCGTTGACATTAAGCCCGAAACATATAAAAAACTTGCCGAACATAATAATATAGTTGCTGTAAAAGAAGCAAACGGAAACCTTTCTTCAATTGCTCAAACAAAATATCTTTGCGGTGATTCACTTGATATTTATTCAGGAAATGACGATCAAACCGTTCCTATTATGTCACTTGGCGGACTCGGTATTATTTCGGTTGCATCAAATATTCTGCCGGAAGAAATGCACGAAATGTGTATGGAATATTTACACGGTGATAAAAACAAAGCTACTGCTATGCAAATTAAGCTTATAGGAATTATGAATGCGCTTTTCAGCGATGTTAACCCCATTCCTGTTAAGGAAGCAATGAATATTTTAGGTATGAATGTCGGCCCCTGCCGATTACCGCTATATAAAATGGCGGATTCTGCAATAGAAAATCTAAAAACTGAACTTAAAAATTGCGGATTATTATAATTTCAAAGGATGTGTGAATTCGGGATGTTGAATATTTTAATTTCCGGTGCATGTGGTAGAATGGGCAGAAAGGTTGCCGAATGCGCCCAAAACGACAATGAATTAAATATAATCGCAGGCGTTGATGTGTCGGAATGCCTTATGCCCTATCCTGTATTTTCTGATTTTGATTCAATAAATGTTAAGCCGGATGTAATCATTGATTTTTCTCATGTTTCTGTTCTTGAAAAGCTTTTGGAATATGCCGTCAGAAATAATATTCCCGTTGTTTTGGCAACAACCGGCTACAAGGAAAATCAAGTTGAGCTGATAAAAGAAACATCAAAGAAAATTCCGGTGTTTTTCACATTTAATATGTCTCTTGGCGTAAATCTTCTTTGTTCACTCGTTAAAACCGCAAGCAAAGTTTTGGGTGAAGATTTTGATATTGAAATTGTTGAAAAGCATCATAATCAAAAGCTTGATGCACCCTCAGGAACGGCTATTATGCTTGCAAATGCGGCAAATTCTCAGTTTGATAACAAACTTAATTATGAATATGACCGACATTCAAAACGTAATGCCAGACCAAAAAATGAAATTGGTATTCATTCAATCAGAGGTGGCTCAATCCCCGGTGATCACGATGTTATTTTTGCCGGCAACAATGAAGTTATAACGCTTTCGCATCATGCACAGTCGCGCGATATTTTCGCAAACGGAGCATTAAAAGCCGCAAAGTTTCTTGTTAAGCAGTCGGCAGGTCTATATGATATGAATGACTGTTTGAACCTTTAATAAAAAAGCCCTCCATAAGGAGGGTTTATTTTTTATATATTTATATTTCCAAGCAATATCGTTGCAAATTCAAAGTAAATAAGAAGTGACACGGCGTCAACTATTGTAGTAATAAGCGGACTTGCCATAACCGCAGGGTCAAAACCGATTTTCTTTGCAAGAATAGGTAGTGAACAACCAATTATTTTTGCAACAAGTACTGTGAAGAAAAGAGTTCCGCAAATTGCAAGTATTTCAATAAATTCTTTTCCGGCATCAAAGTGATTCAAAGCCAAATTATCAATAAAGAAAAGCTTAATACCGTTTACTATTGCCAAAACAGTTCCGCAACAAAAAGCAACGCGAATTTCTTTCCACAAAACTTTTAAAATATCCTTAAATTCAATATCTCCCATTGAAATTGCACGAATAACCGTTACTGATGACTGACTTCCAGAATTACCGCCGGTGTCCATAAGCATCGGAATAAACGCAATAAGAGCTGAAAACTTGACTAATTTCCCTTCAAATGAAGAAATGATTGAGCCCGTGAAAGTTGCTGAAATCATAAGTAATAAAAGCCAAGGAATTCTTGATTTGAAGGTTTCAAAAATGCCGGTTCTGAAATAAGTGTGTTCACTGGGCAAAATTGCCGCCATCTTTTCGATATCCTCAGTAACCTCTTCCTGCATAACGTCGATAGCATCGTCAACCGTAACGATACCGACCAAACGGGATTCTTTATCAACAACCGGAAGAGCAAGAACGTCATACCTTTCGAACATTTGGGCAACTTCTTCTTTATCTTCGAGCGTATTTGCAGAAATTACATTCTGGTCCATTATGTCGCCGATAATACAATCTTTTTGATTCAAAAGTAATTGCTTAACAGAAACAATACCCAAAAGCTTTCGGCTTTGATCGATAACATAACATGAATAAATTTCCTCGGTATCAAGACCGATATTTCTTATTCTGTCAAAAGCCTGATCAACGGACATATTTTTTTTAAGACCAGTATACTCGGTTGTGATAAGGCTTCGGGCACTATCATCAGGATAAGCGAGAAGC
>JAZUJA010000063.1:0-56204 GCA_045642495.1 Acutalibacteraceae bacterium | reverse complement strand
GAAATTCTCTGTTTCTGACCGCCCGAAAGTCGTATTCCCCTTTCGCCGATCTCGGTATCATATCCATCGGGCAAGCTCATAACAAAATCGTGGATATTCGCTTTTTTTGCCGCTTCAATAACCTCTTCTTCAGTTGCCGTCAGTCGGCCGTAAAGAATATTATCCTTTATGGATCCGGAAAAAAGGAAAACATCCTGCTGAACAAGACCGATATTTGAACGAAGAGAATCAAATGTTATATCGTTAACATTTCTGCCATCTACCAAAACCTCGCCCTGCTTAACCTGATAAAAATTCGGGATAAGGTGACAAATTGTGGTCTTACCGCCGCCGGAATGGCCGACAAACGCCATTTTTTCACCCTTATTTATCTTAAAGCTTATATTGTTAAGCGCGTTATAAGATTTTGTATCATAGCGGAAAGAAACATTTTTAAACTCGATTTCACCCTTAACATCAGTAAGAGGTGTAGCCCCCGGATTTTCCTTTTCGGAGGGTTCATCCATTATTTCGCAGAAACGTTCAAATCCTGCCGCACCGTTTGTGAGCTGTTCCATAAATCCGATAAGCGTGTTAACGGGGTTTACGAAAATGTTTACCGAGATAACAAATGTTGTATAATCGGCAAAATCAATTCTGCCGGAATATGTGAAAATACCGCCGGCGATAAGAATGATAACATTGAAAACATCTATCAAAAATCTTGTTGAGGAATGAAAGTTTGCGAAAGCGCGATAAGCTTTATCGCAAGCGCCGACAAAGAGCTGATTGTTTTTTTCAAACTTTTGATATTCTTTTTCCTTGCAGGTAAATGCCTTTGTTACCCTTATACCCGTTATACTGCTTTCAATAGAGGCGTTTATTCCCGCGGTGGTTATTTTTCTTTCCTTAAAAGCCGCCGCCCTTGCCTTTTTGAAATGGAACGAAACCGCCGCAAGAATAGGCAGGCAGGAGAAAATGATAACCGTTAGCAACACATTTATCGTGCAAAGATAGAAAAACGAGCCGATGATTGAAAGGGTTGAAATAATAATATGCTCGGGGCCATGATGCGCAAGCTCGGAAATATCAAAAAGATCGTTTGTTATTCTTGAAAGAATTCTGCCCGTTTCGTTTTTATCAAAAAAAGAATAGGGCAATGTTTCAAGATGGGCAAACATATCACTGCGCATTTTTGCCTGAATTCGCGTTCCCATCATGTGACCGTAATACTGAACAAAATATCTCGCAAGTGTTCTTAAACCGTAAAGCGCCAACAAAACAATACCGAAAATAACTATCATTCGAGCGTTTTTGTTTGGAATATAGTTTTTAAGAAGTTTATTTGTGAATATAGGATACACCATTCCGATACCCGAAATAAAAAGAGAAGCAAATAAATCAAGACCAAACAAAACCTTATGCGGTTTATAATATTGCAAAAATCGTTTTAACATATTATTTTCATCCCCCTAAATCAAAGTATATCATAAACGGCAAAAAAATACCACCCGAAAATAACATCGGGTGGTAAAAAAATTATTCTGCCTGAATAAGATAATAAATTGAAGGATACTTGGGTCCTAAGTTAAACTTAGCATAACCTTCCTCTTCATAAGAAACAGGAACAACGCCCTGGAAAACGCCCTCGGCATTAACTGCCCAAACTCTTAAATTCTTATGAACGGTTTTGATCTTAACGGCGGCCTCGATAACTTCGCAAACGATAGGTGCCTTGCCGAAATCTTTCATTTCCATATAAGGCGGAAGCATATTGGAGGTCTGGAAATGCTCAGGGGCAACTTCCATCTTCTGATCTGTGTTTTCAACTCTGCCCACGGTTGTGAGAAGCATTGAATCACTATGCTCAATATCGCTGTTGTTATCAAGAGAAGAAAGGGCGATAACGGCATAATCGCTCTTGCACTCAACTGAAAATCCGTCAAGCTCGATCGGTTCTTTCTGTTTATTCAAACGACCGTAAACACACTTGGTCATCGGGGTATCGATAGTGCCGTAATACTTAGCCCAGCTTCTGTAAAGCTCGCCGGTATCGGATGTTACCTCACCCTTTGAAAGATCAACAAGCTGTGTCATATCGCTAACGGCATTCTTATCATTGCCGAAATAGTCAACACCGATCTGAGAAAGTTCGGTTGAAACCATGAAGGCATTCTTTTCGGTGCGGGTGAGTGTGCCCGGTGCATTTTTATTATCAACATTAAGGTTTTCAACGTGAATGTTGATCTTGTTGTTTGCCTTCTTAACGTCGCCGCGGCGGGTGATGATTGCCGCATGATAGAACATACCGAACTTAGCGGGATCGTTCCAAGTGGAGAATATACCCTCACGGTAGCCGACATTACCGATTGTTTCACTGCTTACCTCTTTACCGAGGATATTCATGTGATCAAGGTGTGAAGTGTAAGCATAGGTGTGAATGGTAAAGCCGGACCAGTTCTGCAAACGGCCGACTGCCGCAAATACTATCGGGCTTTCAGCACGGTATTTATTTGGATATGTAACATCCCATTCGGAAGTAAAGAAAGGCTTGCCGAAAACGCGCATTCTCGCATTTCTCATACCGCCCCATTCAGGTTGGTCATGAATGCAGACATCGCGGGAAATCTTTTCACCCGGATTCCACTTCATAAAGCGAACATTAAGATGAGAGTCCATAAAGTCACTGTTTATTGCGGTTGCCGCTTTGCAGGAATGCCACTTCCATGAATAGTTAGGTCCTGTGAAAGGAATGCGAACACCGAGTGAACGCATATACTCAAACATACCCTCATAATATTTTTTGCAAACATCGATCTTGAAATCGTTAAGAACATCCTGCTCGCGATCGTTAAGGTCGATATTATCGGCATCAACGCCGGTAATTCCCTTTTCGCCGAGCCATTTTTTGAATTTCTCACGGAATTCGGTAGCATAAGGTTCAACAACAACCTTCTGATTAAAGCAACCGAAAAGGTCAACCTCGTTGCAGGCATCACTTAAAACAAACTGCGGATCATCCTTATAGCAAAGACCGGTATAGGGATTTTTATGCTCCCAAAGTGTTTTCATATACTCTTTTTGAAGCTCGATAAGTTTTTCATCGAAAAGAGAATACGGTGCAGCGCGGTCACCGAGCAGATAAGAATTTCTAACGCCGTCTTCAGCCTTAAACTTTCTGTATGTAAGCATATCAAGATAAACATAGATACCCTCTTTTTTAAGGCAGGAAAGAAGATAGTCAAGACGGTCAAACGATTCGGGATCGTAGGTAGAAGTATTGCGAAGACGCTTGCCCTTTGTGAACTGATAAATGCTCGGAGTTGCCCACTCGCTGTCTATCTGATGCAGACGAACGAGGTTGCAGCCGTAAGCCGCAAGGCGCTTTGCGAGTTTTTCGGCATAATCTTTTTCCGGGAAGCAAGCACCCGAGTTAAGATTTGTTCCCCAGAAATAAGCCGGAGTTCCGTCTTCAAATTCAAAGTTATCACCGTTTACTTTAAGAAAACCGTGTTTTCCTGCCGGCTTCTCATCCTCAAAAAGATATGAGATGTCGATCGGCGCAAAGTCGTGATAAGCGGGAAATGGGATAAATTTTGCCATTTTTAAGCACCATCCTGTTTTTTGTTTTCGCCGAATGACATCGGCGATTAAATAAATTATACCATTATTTTTGAAAAAATGTTTACAAAACACTTTTATTTTTGGTGAAAAGTTGTTATAATAATGGCAAATTGATATGAAATCGGGTGTAAAATCAATGTTTCCTTGTTATGAACTGCGTTCTGCAGCTATGTATGTTTGTCCGCAAAAAAAGGTTAACATCTATCCTGCGCGTTTTCATAAGCAGGTTGAACTGCTTTGGGCAAGAGAACGGGATGTTGAGGTTTCGATTGACGGCGTGGTTTATACATTGCATAAGGGCGATATTTATGTTTGTTTCCCGAATATTCTTCACTCGATCAACAAGCCGAGCAAGAATGTGCTTCTTATCGTTGCGGATGATGATTTTTTCGCGCCGTATCATGATGTTTTATCTCACAGCAAACCGAAAAATCCCATTGTCAGAAGCGGCGAATTCCCGGAAATAGTTTACACCCTGCTTGAACGCACCGAGGAGCTGCGAAAAATTTCGTTTTATCAAAAGGGCAATGCGCTTTCGGGTTATATTTCCGCTATTTTAGGTGAGCTTATCAACTGCATGGAGCTTGTTGACCGTTCCGCAGATACAGACCTTATTCAACAGCTTATCCTTTATATGCTTGATAATTATACCCATGAAATAACCCTTGACGATGTTGCAAGGGAGCTTAATTACAGCAAATATTACATATCACATATTATTTCACAAACCTTTAACTGCAATTTCCGCGTTCTTATCAACTCTTACAGAATAAGTCTTACGCAAAATCTGTTGCTTTCAACCAACAAAACGGTAAGCGAAATCGCGTTTGAATGCGGATTCAAAAACCAAAGCTCATTCAACAGAATTTTTATGAAGCATTGCGGCGTAACGCCCAGCGATTTCAGAAAAATCCCCGAAGAAATTCCCGAAAAACCGACCATTTATGAAAAAATGATTGACAACAAAACACAACAATGTTATAATTTCCCGGTAGGAAAAGGCAACTGAGGGAGAAAAGTACCCGTAAATTCTGCTTTAAGTGAGCAACAGACAGTGGAAATGTTGCAGCAAGAGTACGGCGAAGAACACTCCTTAGCCGCGATCTGAACGGTTTTTTAACCCAGTAGGTGAGCCGCGTTCGGCGCGTTACAGCCGAAAACAGTTTTTTGCTGTGAGTTGACCGCTTTTTTGCGGTAATGCGGGTGGTACCGCGGATAAGATTACATAACGCTTATTCGTCCCAAGTTTATGGGATGAATATGCGTTTTTTTAATTTCAAAAAAAGGAGAAACCGTTATGAAACACACTGACATTTATGAAATCATCAATAATCCCGAGCTTATCGAGCAAAATCTGACCGTTTGCGGATGGGTCAGAACTTCAAGAGATTCAAAAAATATGGCTTTTCTTGAACTTAACGACGGCACAACACTTAAACATTTGCAGATAGTTATTGATAAAAGCGTTATAAGCGATGTTTCGGAATTTTCAAAGCTCGGCACTTCGCTTAAGGTTGAAGGCCGACTTGTTAAAAGCGTTGTCGCAAAGGACTCGGTTGAAATAAATGCCGAAAAGATAACGGTTTTGGGCGTTTGTCCGCCTGAATATCCGCTTCAGAAAAAGCGCCATACACTTGAATATTTAAGAACAATTCCGGCGCTGCGTTTACGCACAAACACATTTAATGCGGTTTTCCGCGTTCGCTCGGTTGTATCAGCCGCCGTTCACGAATTTTTCCAGAACCGCAGATTCACTTATGTTAACACTCCGCTTATCACCGCCTCTGACTGTGAGGGCGCAGGCGAAATGTTCAAGGTTACAACGATCGGATTTTCAAAGGATTATAAAACGGAAGAGGAATACGATGCCGCCGACTTTTTCGGTCGCAGAGCCGCTCTTTCAGTTTCCGGTCAGCTTGAGGGCGAGGTTGCCGCAATGGCACTCGGAAAGATTTATACCTTCGGCCCCTCTTTCCGCGCTGAAAAGAGCAACACAACCCGCCACGTTGCAGAGTTCTGGCATGTTGAGCCGGAGGTTGCTTTTGCAGAGCTTCCCGATATCATTGAAATTGCGGAAGATCTTATAAAATACATAATCAAATCGGTTCTTGAAAAATGCCCCGATGAGGTTGAGTTTTTCAATGCTCATTTTGAAAAAGGTCTTATCGAAAAATTAAAATCCGTTGCTGATAACGATTTCGCGATTATGACCTATACAGATGCTATTAAGATCCTTGAAGAAAACAAGGATAAATTTGAAAATGATGTTTTCTGGGGTTGCGATCTTATGACCGAGCATGAGCGTTTCCTTGCAGAAGAATATTGCAAAAAGCCGGTTTTCCTCACCGATTATCCTAAGGATATAAAATCCTTCTATATGAAGCAAAATCCCGATGGCAAAACCGTTGCCGCAACCGATTTGCTTGTTCCCGGCGTTGGCGAGATCATCGGATGCAGCGAGCGTGAAGCGGATCTTGAAAAGCTGCTTGAAGCAATGAACAGCAGAGGAATGAACTTAGAGGATTACGGCGATTATCTTTCTCTTCGCAAATTCGGTTCTGTTCCCCACAGCGGCTTCGGCTTAGGTCTTGAAAGAATTCTTATGTATGTTACCGGAATTCAAAACATAAGAGATGTTATTCTTTATCCCCGCACAGTAGGCTCAATATCATAATAAAATAAAAGGAGAAAATCACTATGAATTACAAATCAAAACTCGATGTACTTGAAACCCAGCGCGCCATTCGTTCCCTGCGCCATAAATTTGAAGAAAATCTTTGTGATGCGCTTAACCTTTCGCGCGTTTCCGCTCCGCTTTTCGTTGATGCCGCAAGCGGACTAAACGATAATCTTAACGGTGTTGAACGTCCCGTTTCCTTTGATGTTCTTGAAACAGGCGATATCCTTGAAGTTGTTCATTCCCTCGCAAAATGGAAAAGAGCGGCGCTCGGTAAGTATAACTTCCCCGTTCACACAGGTCTTTATACCGATATGAACGCCATCCGCCGAGATGAAACGGTTGATAACATTCATTCAATTTATGTTGACCAGTGGGACTGGGAAAAGGTTATCACCCGTGAAGACCGTTGCTTTGATTTTCTTAAAGACACGGTTTACCGCATTTACAATGCTTTGCTTGCAACGGCTGACTATATTGAAAGAATATATCCTCAGCTTCATAACTATATGCCCAGAAAGATCAAGTTTTTAACAACCTTCGATCTTTACGAGCAGTATCCCGATCTCACACCGAAGCAGCGTGAAAATGCCGCCTGCAAAGAGTTTGGCGCAATTTTCCTTCAAAAAATAGGCGGAAAACTGCCGAACGGCGAAAAGCATGACGGCCGCGCACCAGATTATGACGATTGGGAGCTTAACGGCGATATCCTTATCTACAACCGGGTTACCGACTCGGCATTTGAGATTTCTTCTATGGGAATTCGCGTTGATAAGGAAAGCCTTGTTAAACAGCTTGAAGCCGAAAACGCAACCGAAAGATTGGAATTGCCTTTCCATAAAGCACTTATGGAAGATAAGCTTCCGCTTACCATCGGCGGCGGCATCGGTCAATCGAGAATTTCCATGCTTCTCTTGCAGAAGGCACATATCGGCGAGGTTCAGTGTTCGGTATGGCCTCAAAGCGAAATTGATAAATGCAAAGAAATGGGAATTACGCTTTTATAATAAAATATTTAACAAAAAAACGCAAAAACCGCCTGCAAGGGCGGTTTTTTTAATGAATAATTTCGGTGTGCTTATGCGGCACGATATAGATAAACTAAAATTATATTTTTTCTTCAATAAACTTTTTTGTGAAAGCATCAAGCCGATCAAAGTTCACAGCATCAATATAAAATTTTTCCATAATATCATGCGTTTTTTTAGCGCAGGCAAGGGTTTTATGAGCGCTTTCAAGCAGTTCTTTTATAAGGCGATCATTAAATCTCACCTTATTTTTATGAGTTAAAACCGCAGAGGAATTATAAAATCTTCTTGCGTGTATGCGGCGAGCGCCCGTTTCAAATTTTATAAACCCATTTTCGGTTACAAATGCAAGAGAAAGCTCCGGGATAATAATATGCTCTATGCGATCGGGATCAAGAAAACTGCGGCACACTGCCGACTCGTATCCCTTTATGCGCAAAGCCGCCGCTATTTTTTTATAAACAGCGCCCGAAACCGCCCCGAATTTATCCTTGATAACAACTATTTTTTTGCAATTTTCATAAACGGTTTGCTCGAAGGATATTATACCCTTTGGTGTTATTCCGCTTAAAAAGCAGTTTTTTTGCACAGCGGGAGTTTGCTTGGCGCCGGGCAGATATTTTTTTATGAGCGCATCGGCAAACATTTCTGCCTTTTCAAAATCCACAACACTGTTTTGGATACTTAAATTTTCTCGGTTTATAAGCGCCGCCGCGCGGATATACCGCGAAGCGAGGGTATGAAAGCCGCGATTTTTAAGCGTTTCCTCAATTATCCCGGTCCTTTGGGCATAGAGTTTTTCCTGATCCCAAAATTCGCACAGGTTGACTATATTTTCAAGCGCTCCGGGAAAATTCGGCTCTAATGTATGCGGCGGTGTGCCGTCAAAAACGGCGATTTTCTTTTCGCTTATGATAACGCCGTCAAGCGAATCGGGATCGCTGCTGCAAGGCAGGCGCAAAACCGTGTATCCCTTCTCCTGAGCTGCATTTGCGATCCTTTTCATAAAGGTGGATTTGCCGCAACCGGGCCCTCCCTTTATTATATATGCCTTATAATCCTTGCCGTAAAAATCACCGAAATAATGAACAAAACCGTTGCCGCCATTTGCCGCAGAAAAAAGATAACCTTTCATACAAATTCCCCTTCTGATAGAAAATTCAAGATATACAAACCGAATATAACCTATTTATATAGTATTCATCGGCTTTCAACTTGACACCACCAAAAAAAGAATATATAATAAAAAATGCGAGTCGGCTACACGGTCGCGTGCCTTTGGCATGAGGAAAGTCCGAGCCCCGCAGGGCAGAATAACAGCTAACGGCTGCCGAGGGTGACCTCAGGGAGAGTGCAACAGAGATATACCGCCGATTTTTCGGTAAGGGTGGAAAGGCGAGGTAAGAGCTCACCACGCTTTGTGGAAACACAAAGGGTCTGTAAACCCTATTCGGAGCAACGCTGACTGCAACTATACACCTGCCCGGTGTGTTGCGAAAAGCGGCTTGAGTATCGGGGCGACCCGATATCGAGATAGATGACCGTGCTCGACAGAACTCGGCTTACAGGCCGGCTCAACAATAAAAGATTTTTCAAGGGAGAGAAAAATTATGTCACGATTTATTCCGCAACCGGCGTATCCGGATGCAATGCCTGTTGATATTTCATTTGTTTTTGCTGATGAAAAACCCGCAGGTAAACACGGCTTCTGCAAAGCAGACGGCGACGATCTTCGTTTTGAAGACGGCACTCTTGCACGCTTTTGGGGTGTAAACTTCAACGGCGGCGCTTGCTTCCCCGAGCATGACTATTCACCCAAGGTTGCAAGAAGACTTGCTCAGGCAGGCTGCAACATTGTTCGTTTCCATCAGCTTGACGCTGAATTCGATACTCCGAACATTTATGCTTACACAAAGGGCAAGAGAGTTGATTCAACAAGAGCATTTGATCCCACATCTATGGATCGCCTTGACTATCTTATTTACTGCTTAAAAGAAGAAGGCATTTATTGCTATCTTGATATGTGCACCTACCGTCACTATAAAGAAAAGGACGAGGTTGTGGGCTATGAGCTTTTGCGTGATAACGCAAGACCTTGGAGCATTATTGATCCTCACCTTATTGAGCTTCAGAAAGAACAGGCAACAGCTTTTTGGACTCACTATAACCCCTATACAAAGCTTAAATATGCTGATGATCCGGTATTTGTTCTTACCGAAATCACTAACGAATGCGATATCTTCAACGATTCAAACAAGGATAAGGCTGATACAAGAGCTATCCCCTATTATGAAAACGAATTCCGTATGTTTTTCAAGGAATGGCTTGAAGAAAACGGAAAAGAGTATGATTGGGAGCATTGCGATCTTTACACCTTTGATCCCGAACTTATTGATTTCAAGATTTACATTCAGGATAAGTTCTTCTGCGAAATGCACAAAGCTATGCGTGATGCAGGATGCAAAATTCCGATCACCGGCACTAACTGGACAAAGAGTATGGGCAATGTAAATTCCCATAAAAATATGGACTTCACCGATTCTCACCACTATTTCTATGATTGGCATTGGGGCAACACCGAGCGCGTTTGCAAGCACAAGGCAATCAGCGAAGCTCCCTATGTTTTCCCGAACCTTGCAAGAATGAAGATCGCAAACAAGCCGTTCTTCTGCTCTGAGTGGGATGTTCCGTGGCCGAACTCTTACCGTGCTGAAGGCCCGATCTATTATGCGGCTTTGGGTGCTTTGCAGGGTTGGTCCGGTTTCACCATTCATACATATTCTTATGGCACTCGCCTTTCAACACATGATATTTTAGGTAAAGAGCAGTCAAGCCCGGTTGGCGGCGTTCCCTACCGTGAAGGTATTTTCTCAACTTGGAACGATCCGGCTAAGTTCGGTCTTTTCTATCACAGCGCTCTTATGCTCCGCCGTGGCGATATTTCTCCCGCTGATAAGAAGATTGCGGTTAATTCTTCCGTTTACTCAAAGATGACCTGCAAATCTTTCCAGACAGGTCTTGAAAAGCATTTCCTTGCAAATGTATTTGATAACAAGCTCCCCGAGGGTTATGATGAACTCATCGATGAGCAGGATGTTATTCCGTCCGAAGAAAAGGGCATTTTGGCTTCTGATAACGGCCAGTGGGTTCGCGACATTCCGAAGAAACTCGGTATGGTTAAATCCGAAAGAACTAAGATCGCTTTTGGTTCTCTTTCCCGTGGCGGTGCGGCCGCTTCAACAAAGATCGTTGCCGCTTCTCCCATTGATCTTGGCGATGTTGTTATCAATGCAAACACCGATTTCGGCGTAATCGCACTTTCATCTCTTACAGATGATCCGATCACAAGCTCCAAGAACATCCTTATTTCCGCTATCGGCAGAGCAAGAAACACCGGCGCTCAGTTCGACGGTGACAAGATGATTGACCGTGGTACTTCTCCCATTACCGCTGAGGTTATTCAAGCAACCATTTCAATCAAAACCGATATCGGCGACAAGCTTAAAGTTTGGGGCGTTAATGCAGAAGGCTTCTATGCAGGCTGCATGGCATCAAACTATGAAGACGGCGTATTCACCTTTACTATCGGTGATGAATTCAACCCCGCTTGCTATTATCTTGTTGTTGCTGAATAATTTAATAAAAAGCAAAATGCAACCGACTGATTTTTCAGTCGGTTGTTTTTTTATCCGTGTCCTTAATTCCCGAAACGGGATAACCCTGCGCAATAAGAGGAAAGGTGTTTACGGTATCGGCGGTATTTTGAATATCATATTCAAAAAATGTTTTGCCTACAAAAAAATCAAAATCCTCGGTTTCGGGGACTGCCGTATCAAGACCTGAATTGATAATTGCCAAATTTTCGGATTTGCGTTTCATTTTTATCCCTCCCGACATTATTTTTCCCCGATATTATGCTTTATTCCTTTGACACGGCGATATAAATGTGGTATAATTTCATCGTATATATAATAATTTCCTGTGGAGGAATAAAAATGCTGGATATTAAATTTATTTGCGAAAACCCGGATCTTGTTAAAGAAAATATTAAAAAGAAATTCAAAGACGATAAAATCCCGCTTGTTGATGAGGTTATTGCCGCTTACGCTGAGAAATGCGCCGCACAGTCAAAGGCAAACGAGCTTCGCGCAAACCGCAACAAAATCTCAAAGCAGATAGGCGTTCCTATGGCTCAGGGCAAAAAGGAAGAAGCCGAAGAAACAAAAAAACTCGTTTCCGCTCAGGCAGAAGAATTAAAGCAGCTTGAAGAAAAGGAAACCGAGCTTACATCGCGTGTTCGCGAGCTTCAGATGAAAATTCCGAACATTGTTGACGATAGCGTTCCCGTTGGTAAGGACGATAGCGAAAATGTTGAGGTTGAACAGTTCGGCGAACAGATAAATCACGAATTTGAAGTTCCCTATCATACCGATATTATGGCACTTTTTGACGGTATTGATAAAGAGGCCGCAGGCCGCGTTGCAGGCGAAGGTTTTTATTACCTTATGGGTGACATTGCGCGTCTTCATTCCGCAGTTACCGCTTATGCGCGTGACTTTATGATCTCTAAGGGCTTCACATATTGCATTCCGCCCTTTATGATCAGAAGCAACGTTGTAACAGGTGTTATGAGTTTTGAAGAAATGGACGCTATGATGTATAAAATCGAGGGCGAAGACCTTTATCTTATCGGCACAAGCGAACATTCAATGATCGGTAAATTTATCGACACCATAACTGACGAAGCAAAGCTTCCGCTCACCCTTACAAGCTATTCACCCTGCTTCCGCAAGGAAAAAGGCGCACACGGTATTGAGGAACGCGGAATTTACAGAATTCATCAGTTTGAAAAGCAGGAAATGATTGTTATCTGCAAGCCTGAAGAAAGCATGGAATGGTTCAACAAAATGTGGAGCTATTCTGTTGAACTTTTCCGCAGTCTTGATATCCCGGTAAGAACCCTCGAATGCTGCACCGGCGACCTTGCTGATCTTAAGGTTAAATCTTACGATGTTGAAGCATGGAGCCCCAAGCAGAAGAAATATTTTGAGGTTTGCTCCTGCTCTAACTTAGGCGATGCTCAGGCAAGAAGACTCGGCATCAAGGTTAAGGACGCTGACGGCAAAAAGTATCTTGCCCACACCCTTAACAACACAGTTGTTGCTCCTCCGCGTATGCTTATCGCTTTTCTTGAAAACAACCTTTGCTTTGACGGTGAGTATTACAGTGTTAAAATTCCGCAGGCGCTCAGACCTTATATGGGCGGAACGGAAGTAATCAAAGCAAAAAAGCAGTATAAGGGCTGATAATATGAAAAATAAAAAGACCCTTTGGATCGTTCTTATGTGTATCTGCGGTGCCGTTTTTATTTCGGCACTTGCCCTCTTTCTTCCAAAGCTTATCCGACACGAAGAAAATACCGATAAATATAAGAATTCCTCTGTTAGTCAAACCTCTTCCGCTTCAAGTGAAGAAAAGCCGGAAAATCCGATAGATTTTGCCTCGCTTAAAACAGAAAACGCCGATGTTTGCGGTTGGATAAAGGTTAACGGAATTGATGTTATTGATTACCCCATTATGCGTTCGGGGGAAGATACACCGGAGGACTTTTATCTTAACCACGATTGGCACCGTGCATCAAAGTTTGCAGGTTCTATATATATGCAAAAGATGAACGAAACCGATTTTTCCGATCCCGTTACCGTTCTTTACGGTCACGATATGCTAAACGGCAGTATGTTCGGTTTGCTTAAAAATTTCAGAAATACTGAGTTTTTCAACAACAACCGCCAAATAACAATCTATACTGAGGGGCATATTTTAACTTATGATATTCTTTCGGCTTTCGTTTATGATGATCGCCACATATTAAATTCTTTCAACACATTTGATAAAACCGATTATGATAAGTTTTTAAGCGAATGCAAAAACCCGCGAAGTAAAGCGAAAAATGTTGCCGAGGATATTGCGGCTAAAGCCACAACGGATAACCGCCTGCTCGTTCTTTCAACCTGCACCGGCAGTGATACCGAAAGATATCTTGTAACCGCAATCCTTTCAAGCGATGTTGAAACAAAATAAAAAAGGCTATAAAAAAAGCGTTAAACCGTTTAGTCACGGGTGGATAAGGATGTTTTCCTGGACGGTGGATTTTGTACGGCAAAATCCGATGCTCGATAAAGATACGGACAAATAAACCTAATGGAGTAATAATGAAAAACATTGCAATAATTGGATGTACAAGCAAAAAGAAAGGATACACTTGTGAAGCTATTGAGATGTATCAGGCAAGTCCCTTTTTTGTAAGGAATTAAAATATGCTAGAGATGCTTTAAATGCTTCTGAAATATATATTCTGTCAGCCGAACATCATTTGATTCATGAATCTAAGCTTCTTAAACCCTATAATACCACTTTAGTTGGAATGCCGAAGGCGAAACGTGTTTCATGGGCTAAAATAGTATTATCTCAAATTTATGAGGCGTTTGACCCGCGCAAAGAGCGGCTTTATTTCCTTTGCGGAAAAAAGTATTATGAGTTTCTTGAACCAGGGTTAATAAAGAAGAATTATCAGTATGAAATTCCATTAAGAGGTATTGGAGGTATAGGCAGGCAGTTACAATGGCTTGACCAACAAACAAATGATTAATGCAAAAAATCTGCGAAGCAAAACGGGTCTTTCTCTTATTCCAAATAAACAACCCGGTTATTATAAATGGTGGGCCGAGGAGTCTGAATTGAAATTAATTCTTGATGTATTGGACACAGACTTTTCTGAGGTTGTTCCGTATATTGAACAGAAAGATAGTCTTTATTGCATTTATATTGGAATTGCAGCCAAAGAATCAATTAGGAGAAGATTGGATTGGCACGTAAATGACTCGCATACACAGTCACGTGTCCTAAACGGTACACTTTCTACGCTTAGACAGAGTATTTCAAGTATAGTAAAGCACAACCAGTTTGATAAAACCGCAACGGATGAGTTTATAGATAGACTCAATATAGAATGGTTTACGATCAATGACGAAATCAAATCACAGTCAGCAATAGAGAAACTACATAAAGTCGAATGTAGCTACATGGCAAAACATCTATGTGTCCTTAATATTCAAGAGAATAAACACCCTCAAGCAAAATCAATTAGAAAAAAACTTTCTGCGTTAAGAAAAAGTTCAAAGAAGTCTACTTAACAAAACCACCGCAGGGAAAAGTGCAATAAACCCAAAATTTTCATAACAAAATGCCCACCGAAGAGAAAAGATTCCGTTTCGGTGGGTTTTCTTGCGTCAAAAAAGATCCTTATGCGGCTCTCGCCTTGGTTTAACGCTTTTTTGTTTTATATCACAACTTCCATTCGTTTAGGTCTGTATGGAGAAGTTCATGTGATTTATGAGAAAGGGGCTTTTCAAAATATTCTTCATAAGCCTTGATGATTTCGGGATTTTCATGCGAGAAACGGATCTTATTGTTGCTGTCAAGTTCGTAAAGCTTTTTGCCGCGGGAAATAGCAAGCTCTTCGCCATCGTGGATCGGCTGACCGCCGCCGCCTGCGCAACCGCCCGGGCAAGCCATTATTTCAACAAAGTCATACTGGCATTTGCCGGATTTAACATCCTCTAAAAGTTTTCTTGCGTTTGAAAGTCCGCTCGTTACGGCAATTTTAACCTTAGTGCCGTTAATATCAAGAACGCCTTCTCTTCTATCCTCGCCTGCGCGAACATCTTTGAAAGCATCGGCATCGGGATTTTCGCCGGTTACAAGTTTATAAGCGGTTCGAAGTGCCGCTTCCATAACGCCGCCGGTAGCCCCGAAGATAACCGCCGCGCCCGTACCTTCGCCGAGCGGCGAATCAAATTCACACTCGGGGAGTGACTTAACATCGATATGGTCGGCTCTTATCATGCGGGCAAGTTCACGCGTTGTAATGGAAACATCAACATCGGGATCGCCGCAAGCATCGTTAAGATTGGGGATAGTAACCTCAAACTTCTTTGCAACGCAGGGCATAACGGAAACACAGAAAATATTTTTGGGATCAACACCGATTTTCTCGGCAAAATAACTTTTTGCAACCGCGCCGAACATCTGCTGCGGTGATTTTGCGGTTGAAAGGTTATCCGTAAATTCGGGATACTGCGACTTCATAAAGCGAACCCAACCGGGGCAACATGATGTAAACATCGGCAACTTTCCGCCGGTTGTAAGGCGATTTAAGAACTCGCTTCCCTCTTCCATAATAGTAAGATCGGCGGTAAAGTTTGTATCGAAAACATAATCAAAACCGATCGCCTTAACCGCGGCAACCATTCTCTTTTCGGTTGCAAGCGCTTCATCAAGTCCTAAGCTTTCAGCCCAAGCGGCACGAACAGCAGGAGCAATTTGAACAACAGTTACCTTGTTTTCATCGGCAAGCGCATCATAAAGTTTATCTGTATCATCGCGTTCACGCAAAGCACCGGTCGGGCAATGAGTGATACACTGACCGCAAAGTGCGCACTGATTTTTAATATCAATTCCGCCGCGAACACCAACATTTGTTCTGCTTCCCGAAGAGAGAAGATCCCAAACGGAAAGAGACTGAACATTATCACAAACATTTATGCAGCGCATACATTTGATGCACTTTGAATTTTCACGAACAAGCGGAAAATCGCATTTTTCATTTTCGGGAAGCTTAACATCATAGGTCATACCGATAACATTAAGATCGTTGGCGATCTTCTGCAATTTGCAGTTGCCGCTTCTAACGCAGGTTGCACAGTGGCAATCATGCTCACTTAAAACAAGTTCGATATTGGTTTTTCTGGCGGCGCGAACGCGGGGAGAGTTTGTTAAAACCTCCATACCCTCTTCAACAACGCTGTTGCAGGCAGAAACAAGCTTATTAACGCCCTTAACCTCAACACAACAAATACGGCAAGCGCCGATCTCGTTAAGTTTTTCAAGATAGCAAAGGGTTGGGATTTCAATGTTTGCCGATTTTGCCGCCGCAAGAATGGTTGTACCTTCCTGAACGCAAACCGGTTTTTTATCAATAATAAGATTTACCATTTCTCAACTCTGCCTCCTTTGAATGCGCCGTAGCCATATTTATCACAATGCAGGCAACGGGAAGATTCCTGGCACGCCTGCTCATCCGTCATCTTGTTTTCCATAAGTGAGAAATCATACTTTCTTTCTCCTGCCGGACGCTCGGAAAGGTTTATTCTGCCGCAGGGCGGGAACACGCCGAGTTTCGGCTGCGGAATTTCAACCTGAACCGAAATTTCGTGGTTAAAGCCTAAGTAATTATCAATATTTGCCGCTGCGGTTTTTCCTGCCGCGATGGCCTTGATTGCGGTTGCGGGGCCTGTTACACAGTCACCGCCGGAGAACACACCGTCAACACCGTAAACAGCACAGTCGGAAGAAGCGGTAAATCTGCCGCGGTTTGCCGGAACACCTGCTTTTTCAAAATATTCCGATTCGATCTTCTGACCGATGGCAACAACGATAATATCCGCTTCAAGTCGAACGCTTTCGGCATCGGCATTTTTAACGGACGGTCTGCCGCGGGAAACAAGAGTTATCATCTGCGGTTTAACAACGAGCGCCTTTACTTTGCCGTTTTCGGTTTCAATCTTTTCGGGAGCCAAAAGCTCACCGATAACGCAACCTTCTTCGATCGCGCCTTCAATTTCCTCGGGAAGTGCGGTCATATCCGCTTTTCTTCTTCTGTATGCGCAGATAACGCTCTCGGCGCCCAAACGCATTGCACTTCTTGTGCAGTCCATGGCAACGTTGCCGCCACCGACTATTACGACCTTTTTACCCTTAAAGTCGGGCATTTCGCCGTCGCCTATGCCGCGAAGCATTTGAACGGCGGACATAACGCCCTCGGCGTCTTCACCCTCGATACCGAGTTTATTATCGGTATGCGCACCGATCGAAAGATAAACGGCATCGGAGTTTTTCTTTATTTCTTCAAAGGTTATATCCTTTCCGATTTCGGTATCGGTATGGGCGATTATTCCTGCTGAAAGAATGCTCTTTATTTCTTCATCAAGGATTTCGCGGGGCAAGCGATAAGAAGGAATACCGTAGCGGAGCATACCGCCGAGCTGTTTTCTTTTATCGTAAACCGTAACCTCGTGACCCATAAGAGCCAGATAATAAGCCGCAGTAAGACCTGAAGGACCACCGCCGATAACGGAAACCTTTTTGCCTGTTTTTTCGCTTGCGGCAGGAACGGGAACATTGCCGGCATTATCAACAGCCATTCTTTTAAGACCTCTGATATTAACGGCATCGTCCACAATACCTCTGCGGCAATGATGCTCACACGGATGCTCGCAGATAAGCGCGCAGGCGGAGGGGAAAGGATTGTCCTTTCTTATAAGGCGGATAGCATCGGCATATTTTCCGTTTTGAACAAGGGAAATATATCCGGGAATATCAACGTGTGCCGGGCAATACGCAACACAGGGAACGGGCGATGCAAATTTTGCAACACAGCGGCCGTTATTTATATGTGAATCATATTCATCCTTAAACGCTTTAACGCTTTCAAAAGCAACTCGAGCGGCTTCAAAACCGATTGCGCAATCAGCGGTTTCCATAACCGACTTAGCGGTTTTTTCAATAAGCTTAACCGTATCGGCGGTTGCTTTGCCGTCAAGCACCTTATTCATAAGATCAACAATTTTGCCGAGACCTACACGGCACGGAGTGCATTTTCCGCAGCTTTGCGCATGGCAAAGATTGATGAACGCGGCGGAAATGTCAATAGGGCATGAAGATACGGGATCGGCGGTGAGGCGTCTCATCATATCCTGATAAAGACTTTCAACAGCCGATGGGTCCCTTTTATTAAGGGTTAAATCCAATCTGCTCATTATAATGCTCCTTTTAAGATTTTTTAATAAAAGCATAGAAAAATCCGATTTCAAACATTGAAATCGGATTTCAATATCTTGCACAATTATTATATAACCTACACATAATAAAGTCAAGAAAATAGTATTTATCTATACAAACTATCAAATTATATTATATTATATTTATTTCAAAGCCTCTAAAAGTTCTTCTGTTTTATCGGTTTTTTCCCAAAGGAAATCGGCATCTTCCCTGCCCATGTGGCCATAGTTTGTGGTCTTGCGGTAAATCGGGCTCAAAAGATCAAGTTTTTCGATTATTGCCGCCGGGCGAAGATCAAATACTTTGTTTACGGCATTTGCGATTTGCTCATCTGAAAATTTGCCCGTGCCGAATGTATTGACCGAAACGGAAACCGGCTTTGCAACGCCGATGGCATAAGCGATCTGAACCTCGCACTTATCGGCGATTTTTGCCGCAACTATATTTTTGGCAACATATCTTGCGGCATAAGCGGCACTTCTGTCAACCTTTGTGGGATCTTTACCGGAGAATGCGCCGCCGCCGTGACGCGCCGCACCGCCATAGGTATCAACAATTATCTTTCTGCCGGTAAGCCCGGTATCACCCTGCGGGCCGCCGATAACAAATCTGCCGGTCGGGTTAATGAAATACTTGGTATTTTCATCAAGATATTCTGCCGGAATAACGGGCTCTATAACCTTTTCCTTGATATCTTTACGGAGGGTTTGAAGATCAGCCGATGCTTTATGTTGGCTTGAAACAACTATCGCATCTATTCTTTGCGGCTTACCGTCAACATACTCAACGGTTACCTGAGTTTTACCGTCCGGGCAAAGATAAGGGATTTCGCCCGATTTTCTGACATCGGTAAGCTTTTTTGAAAGCTTATGAGCAAGGGATGCCGTAAGCGGCATAAGCTCTTTCGTTTCGTTGCAGGCATAACCGAACATCATACCCTGATCTCCCGCACCGCGAAGATCATAAGCATCATCGCCGCTTTCTTTATATTCAAGCGAATTATCAACGCCCAAGGCGATATCCGCCGATTGCTTATCGATAGATGTTGTAACGGCGCAGGTGTTGCCGTCAAACCCGGCCTCGGCGTTATCATAACCGATACTGCAAACAACATCTCTTACAATAGCGGGAATATCGGCATAACCGCTTGTTGTTATTTCGCCCATAACGGTTACAAGCCCCGTTGTGCAGAAAGTTTCGCAGGCAACACGGGAGTTTTTATCCTGCTTTAACAGTTCATCAAGTATTGCATCCGATATCTGATCGCATATTTTATCGGGATGTCCTTCGGTTACTGATTCTGATGTAAATAAAGTTCTCATTTTCGTTTCCTTTCAAAAAAAATAAACCGCCTTTTGAAAGACGGTTTAATAATAACAAACCTCATCTTTCGGATAATCCGCAGGATTTAGCACCTTGATACTATCAGGTTGCCGGGCTTCGCAGGGCCTGTTCCCTCTGCCACTCTTGATAAGGAAAAATATTAAGTTTTAAATATTATACTTGATTGGAAATAATTTGTCAACCGTTAAGATCTGATCAATTCAAATTTACCGTTTAAGAAAACGATGAAAACAACAACGGCAATAATTATAACAAGAACGGCAGCAATAAGAAGAATTACGGACTTAAAGTTGAATTTATAATTATCCGAATCCGAGGAAGCGATAAGCTTTGCTTTTTTAAGACCGACGGTAAGAGGCTTATAGATAGCCAATGTGATACCTGCGTTCATAAGCGATTTTGTTAAATTGAAGGGCAAAAGAAGTGTGGGGATCATGCTGATAACGGTGCTTCTCGGCGCACCCATAAACACGGGAGTGATAAAGAGGTTAGCGAGCATCATAACGGTTGTAACCGAGAAAACGGACATACAAACCGCCAAAATTGCGCCCGAAAACGTTCTTTTATACTTGTAAATAAGTCCGCACGTCAGCGCAAATGTTCCACTTGAAAAGAAATTCATCAACAAACCGTAAACACCGGTGTCGCTTACCGACAAGAATTCAAGCAACGCCACAACAGCCGCGGAAACAACGCCGTAAACAGGTCCCAAAAGCAAGGAATTGATTGCTATAACCGCATCCTTTGCATCGAATGTAAGGAAAGATACCTTAATTCTGAAAACGAACATTGCAAGATATGCAACGGCTGTGAGCATTGCTGCCACTGAGATTTTTTTTAGTTTTGAGCTTTGGTTCATAAAAATTTCCTCCTTTTTTTAAATTCCCGAGGAATAAAAAGAGCCCCCAAAGAAAACTTTGGGAGCGTATAATAAAAGGATTTTAAACTCTTTTATCATTTCTTCTATCATCCGGACTATACCGTCGGCTTTGGAATTTCACCAAATCAACCAAAAGGCTCGTGGGCTATACCACCGGTGGGGAATCACACCCCGCCCCGAAGAATTTTCTTTATTTTAACAAACTTTAATCCGCTTGTCAAGGATTATACCGCTTTTTCAAGCGCTTTTTTCAATTTTGCCATTATTTTCTTTTCAAGGCGGGAAATATATGATTGCGATATGCCAAGCGCATCGGCAACCTGCTTTTGCGTATATTCTTCATATCCGTTCATTCCAAAGCGCATCTGCATTATCTGTTTTTCGCGCGGCGGAAGTGATGAAACGGCAATATTCATTGAAGTGCGCTCGTCCTCCTGCTCAATATTTCGCCCTACCTCCTCGCCGTCACTACCCAAAATATCGGAGAGCAGAAGCTCGTTTCCGTCATAATCAACATTAAGCGGTTCATCGATGGAAATTTCACTGCGGCGGTTTGAAATTTTTCGCAGGTGCATTAAAATCTCGTTTTCAATGCACCTTGAAGCATAGGTTGCGAGCTTAATGTTTTTATCGGGGCAAAAGGTGTTTACCGCCTTAATAAGCCCTATTGTACCTATTGAAATAAGGTCTTCAAGTCCTGTTGGGGAGTTATCGAATTTTCGCGCGATATACACCACCAATCTAAGATTATGCACGATAAGCTTTTCGCGTGATTTATCGCTGTTTTCACAAAGAAGCTCGTTTTCTTCCTCCGCCGAAAGCGGAGAAGGCAAAGTTTCGGGACCGTTTATATAAAAAACGGGTTTAATTATTTTTAACTTAAAAAGCCATCTTAAAATAAGTTCCTTTATCTTCATAACCTTTCTCCTTTATAAAAAAATACCCGGATTTACTATTGCCGAATTTTCGGGGATATCCGTTTTTGAAACGGCGATTATTATGTTTTTATATGTATGCGTTTTCCCTTCAAACGTTATGCGCGCCGCATCAATTCTGACCCCTTTAAGAAGGCAACTGCCCGCAACGGTCATGCAGGGCAAAACGCGAAAACGCGTTTCATCATTTATGCCGTTTGTTATTTTTTGCGCCACCGTCTCCGACACGATTATAACCTCATCAGCGCCGAAAACATCGCGAACGGAATTTCCCGTATCCACTATTCCGTTAAGTGAAATTTCTCTGCCGCCATAGAAAAGTTTTATGCCGCATTCCTTTGCCTGCGGCGTTTTTTTGCCGAAAAAAACATAAACTATAACCGAAATGATATAAAAACCGAGCGCACTTAAAACCAGAAAAAGCGGCGAAATATTAAGATAAACAACCGAATTTTTAATATAAATGCCGCCGATTTTTGAATAATGCCAAACGATATACATAAATCCCGAAAAGGCAAAATTTGCCGCAAGAAATGCCGCGTTTGCCCTTATAAACGAATGAATGTTTTTGAAGCCGAATGCGATAAAACAAAGGATTATGCACATTATAATTTTGAAAAGGAATGAGATAATGCTCGGCATTTGCGGCAAAAACACCGCAAGTGAGAAAACGCCGCCTGCCGCGGATGAGAGGAATTTTCGCCATATTTTCAAATTTCCGTTCACCGCTTTTTCCGCAACGCACAACAAAAGATAATCAACCGCCGTGTTAATAATGATTAAAACATCAGCATAAATCACCATATCGCCTCACCCGAGGATATTATATCAAAGCCATAAAAAATAAAATGTCAAACAAAGGGGGAACATTATGTCACAAAAAGAAATGGATTGACTTTTAATCGGCAAAATGTATAATTAAATAAAAGAAAGGGCTGATTATATGAAGCTGAAATTCGATTTTGTGATAAATGATGTTGCGGGTTCTTCCATTGCGGTACCCGTTGGTGAAAACGCGCCCAAATGCTATATAAAACTTAACGAAACGGCAAAAATTATCTTTCAGTTATTAAAGCAGGATGTTTCAAAGGATTATATAAAAGCGGAGCTTAAAAAGCAATTTAGCGATGCTGATGAAAAAGAAATCAATGAAACGGTTGATGAGTTTACCGATAAGTTAGCCGAGCAGAATTATATTATATGAGTAATTACGAAAAAGCCCTTGCAGCCCTTGAAAGCGAGGGCCGTTTTTTGAATATGACAGCCGGCGTTAGTATGAAACCGCTTTTGCGCACGGGAAAAGATATTGTGTCGGTTGTGCCGCTTAATAGAAAAATCAGGAATAATGATGTTATCCTTTACAGAAGATCCGGCACTGACAAGCTTGTTTTGCACCGAGTTGTTAAGGTTAAAAAAGATGGCATTGAAGTTTTAGGTGATAACACCTATACGCGCGAGCTTGATATAATGCCCGATGATATTTTGGGCGTTATGGACGGATTTTTCAGAAGCGGAAAATACCATTCGGTAAATGAGGCCGGATATAAACTTTATGTTTTCTTTATGCGCCTTTCTTATCCGGCAAGACTTTTGCGAAACAGAATAATATGGCATTTTAAGAAAAAGAAAAAAGCCGACTGATTGTTAAAAATCAGCCGACTTTTTGTTTTTTAGCGTTTATTCTTCTTCATCTTGAGGATTTGAATTTTCCTCTTCTTCAAATTCTTCCGCGTTTTCTTCAAAAATCGAATTATTGATATTAAATCCGCCGAGCACGGTTTCTTCATCTTCCAAAGAAAGATTGCCAAGCTTAATATCATCAAGTATGCTCAGCATATCATCGGGTTCTTCTATTTCGGGATCACTTTCATCTATCTCGTTAACCTTATATTTAACAAGCAATTTTTCGCCCTCGGGGTAAGTCTCATTTTCCTCACGGTGAGATATAACCGCCTTTGCTGCGGCAAGATAAATGATGAATATTATAAGTGCTCCGCCCGAAACGATAAGGCCGATGTTAAGTCCCGGTGTATGATATGTGAATGTTATGGTTGATGTTCC
This sequence comes from Acutalibacteraceae bacterium, assembly GCA_045642495.1. Lineage (GTDB taxonomy): Bacteria > Bacillota > Clostridia > Oscillospirales > Acutalibacteraceae > UBA737. The sequence goes on along the minus strand of JAZUJA010000063.1, from coordinate 32,777 downwards.
CTTATCAACCGGAACTGCCATAAAGCCGACATTAACCTTTTCGGGCTTAACGGTTTTTCCGTTGACTTCGGCAGTCCAACCCTTATCATAGGGGACAGAGAAGAAAACAAGCGCTTTTTTATCTCTTGTTACCTTTGCGGTGAAAGATCCGTTTGAGAACTTGAATGAATCTGCGCCGGTTTTGGCAAGACGAGCGGCATCCTTTGCCATTTCTTCATCGCTGAGCGCAAGTGTAAGCTCGTCATTTTCTTTAGCGTTTTTATCTTCGGTGCTCATAGATTCGGTCTGTTCGCCCTGCGATATTGCTTGTTCCGATACAGTTGCGCCATCTTCCGAAACGGTTTCCGATTCCGCCGTTTGATCCTCAACAAAGGTCGGTTTAAGATCGGTCATTTCAGTTTCGTCATCAAACGAAACGGTTTCAATATCGGTTATATAATCCGCATACTTGCTCATCTGTTTTTTGGATAAAAGCATTGCCTTAAGCATCATACGCGAACGGTCAGACTTACTGTATTTATCGCAATAAGCATAACTCATCGCAAAATCATAAGAAAATCCGTAAGGAACAAAATTTTCATTTTCATAAACATAATATCCGCCGCTTGTTTTAAGATACTTATATCCGCTCATAGCGGTTTTTCCTTCGGAGTCGATAAAATCTTCATCGCCCTCAACCATATCAAGCAGATATTTAACCGAGAGAAGCGAACGGATGGCAGGAACCTTTTTATCGGGGCGACTGCCGACATCACGCTTAACGCCGATATAGTCATAAAATTCCATAACAGACGCCGGAACGATCGAATGAAATGCGTTTATTGAAGAATATCCCAAATACATTCCGGTGTTATCAACACTGCTGTATGTGTCGATACGAAAAGCATCCTTATCGCCATCAAGATTAACATTTCCCTCTATAAGCGAATCTATCATAACAGAATTTGCATCATAAGAATGCGATCTGCCCATTCCGATAAATATTCCGGCATAAACGACCGATACTACGCAGGTGATCGCAATGCCGACCCTTATAAAGCGTTTTCGGTTTTTATTGAACAGGAACACAAGAAGTCCCACAACAACAAGGCAGATGGCGGCAATAAGTACGGTTATCCAATATCTTACAAGATACATTCCCTCATCATCCTGCGTGAAAAGGCCGAAAGCGATAGAATCATCACCTTCACGGCGGGGGAAAAGTCCGATAGTAAGCGCAAACGCGGCGGTTATTACCGAAGACCACATAATGCCCTTTGAAAGATTTACTGTTTCATCTTCACACGCAACCGCGGTTGCAAGCGCCATAATAAGAATGGGCATATAGAACCAGCGGGCATAATATGCGCTGTTAAAAGCATAAAAAGCGGAATTCAAAATCGGGATAAGTGCCATAACCGCACAAACGCATATAAGGCGCTTAACCCAACTGCCCTTACGCGCGCTCATATAGGATATAACGCCGGTCATACCAAGCAGCGGCAACCAACCGCCCAAAGATGACCACTTAACATTTGCATTCGGAAAGAATACGGGACGCGCGGGAAGGTCGGGCGGGAAGAAGAAACATTCAATTATGTTAAGGTAAATCTGCTCCTTGCCGTACATAATTGCATCCCAACCGAGCAGGAAGTTTGAAACACGATAGTTTCCGAGAATAGCCAGAATTGAAGGGAAAAGCAAAAACGCGCTGATGCCAAGACCCAAAATCGCCTCAAAACACATCCATAAAAATCTTGAAAAGCGGAATTTGATAGCATGACTGCAAAGTCTGACGATATAATAAACAACACAGAAAACAACCATTCCGAAAAAGAAGAAATAGTTTACGATAGCGCAAACAGCCACCATACAGCCAAACAAGCCACGGCGGTTTTCGGTTATAAGAAGCTCCATTGAAAGAAGCAAAAGCGGCAAAACTATTATTGCCTCATGGAAATGGTTAAAAAATATGTTATAAACCGAAAATCCCGAAAAAGCATACAAAAGGCCGCCGAGCATTGCCGCCTGCGGAGTGCGCGTGAAGCGGCGGATAAACAAATATGCCGTAAGAGCGGCGCAACCGAATTTCAAAATAAGCAACGGGCCCATTAAAAACGGCACAAAATCCGTTGGGAACGGAAGCGTTATCCAGAAAAACGGACTGCCAAGCAGATAAAATGAATAAGAACCGATGAAATTTGCGCCTAAATCGGTTGTTGTGCTCCAAGCGAAGTTGCCGCTGCGAACAGCCGCGTGACACATTTTATAGAACGGGATCTGCTGAACATTAAAATCCCCGAAAAATATAAAATAGCCCTTACCGAGCACTATGTAGGGCACAAAAAAGCAGGATGCCGTTAAAACCGCAACTAAAAATGTTACGAGCTTTAACTCTTTTCCTGTGTGAAGCAACGCCGATTTTTCTTTTGAAAACAGCATTTTATCATCCTCCGACACACAAAAAATATACTATTGTTATTATAGCAAACTTTGGTATAATATTCAACAGATAAAAAATAATAAGGAGTTTTTTATGAAAAACAATTTTTTTGCCATGCTATCAAGAATGAAAAACATAAACCGTTGGGGTCTTATGCGAAATGTAAGGCAGGAAAACCTCAGTGAACACAGTCTTGAAACCGCGTTTATCGCCCACGCGCTCGCCGTTTTGCGTAATGTTCGCTTCGGCGGAAATGTTGACGCGCAAAAGATAGCTTTAATCGCCATGTATCATGACACGGCGGAAATAATAACCGGCGATATGCCGACCCCCGTTAAATACTATAACAACGAGATAAAATCCACCTATAAGGAAATTGAAAAAAATGCCGAAAAGCATTTGATTTCAATGCTTCCGACCGACATAAAGCCGGAATATGAAAGCATTTTTTCGCCCGACGACGAAACAAAGGCGATAATAAAGGCGGCGGACAAATTATCAGCGCTTATTAAATGCCGCGAAGAAAAAAGCATGGGCAACCGCGATTTTTTAAGTGCTGAACAAACAACCGAAAAGGCACTTAAAGATATGAATATGCCCGAAGTTAACGCCTTTTTGCAAGAATTTATGGGCGGATATGATTTAACGCTTGATCAGTTGCAAAAATAATTTTCATTTTTTAGCTTATAATGATTTGATTTTTGAATACAAAACACGGCGGAAAAGGAATAAATCCTCTTCCGCCGTTTGCTTTATTATTTTGCTTTAATTTCATCGGTGCGGTAAATAAATTTCACCTGACCGTTCATATCATCGCTGATACCTGAGAAATTGCGGTAATTCTTTGAAACATCAACCGTTGCTTTCAAACGGGTGATAACATTACCGAGGTCGCCTTCAACGAGATCGAGAATTTTTTGAATACCCTTTTCGTTAAATTCCTTAAGTCCTTCGCTTAATTTCATTGCTCCGTCTTTCAGCTGAGATACGCCTTCAACTAATGCAGGAGCGCCGTTTTTCATTTGCAGAATACCATTATAGAGTATATCCGTGCCGGCTTTAAGCTGAGCCGTTCCGTCCTTCAAATCGGAAGCACCCGAGGCAATGGCGGATGCACCTTCGGCGGCAGAGGCAACACCGCCCGTATAGGTTAAAAGCCCTAAATAGAATGCATTGTAACTATCAAGAGATGTTTTAAGGGAAATGATTGCCTTTGCCCCTTCAGATGCGGCGGCAATCTTTGCTTTAACCTCATCGGAAGCCATATTCTCGGAAATCGCCTGCTTGATTTGCAATTCCACATTATCGGAAATCGACTTTTTAACCGATTCTGTTTGCATCTGCGCTTCGATTGCGGCGGACACGGCATTTTGCGTGTCTTTCGGAATCATTCCTGCCGAAACGGCGGCTTCATAGTCGGATTTGCTCATTCCTGTAGCGCTACTGATCACCTGCTCAGACACCTGCTCACGAACGGCGGCGGCAACCTTTTCGGTGATAACCGCTCTGTTGCTATCAACTGCGGCGGTGACCTGCGCGAGTGCCTGATTATAAACCGATGTTTCATCAAGTGAATTTATCACACCCGTTAAAACTGCCGAATAATTATCGATAGTAAGTGTGGGGACGGAAATTCCGCCTGCCTTAATCTGTGTTTGAGCGGTGGAAAGCAATGTTTCAAAAACCTGCTTGGCTCCGCCGTTGAGTGCGGCATTGTTGCCCTTCAAGGTGTCAAGGCCGCCTGCCAATTCTGCGGCTCCCGACTTCAACTGTCCTGCTCCTTCATCAAGAGTACCGGCGCCCTCTTTCAAAGCTTTTGCGCCGTCGGACAGTTGGTTAATTCCCGCAACAAGCTCCTTTGATTTATCAAGCAAGGTGTTAAGTCCGCCATAGAGTGCACAGGAGCCGTCAAGCAGCTGTTTCATTCCGTCGGAAAGCTCACCCATGGAATCATTAAGGCTATCAACGGAATCAAGCTTTGATGAATCTATTTTATTGAAAAATTCGTTGGTGGCTATTGTAACGGTCATTCCGAAGCTGAAATCGGAAACATCTGCGGTTATTTCCACATAATCGGGTATTTCAAGTTTATCCCTGCTGACACCGAGATTTTCCTGCAAGCCCGGCAATGCAATGCCGATGAGTGCCGTTCGGTTACCGTCGTTAATAATCTTGCCGTTTGTAACTTCAACATTGCTGAAATGCTCATTATCAAGAAGCATCCCCGTAAGCATGGCAAACGGAACATAAATTTTTTCTTCTTTTCCGTCGATTTTTACGGTTTCATACTGTCTGTTTTCATAATCGAAACGAATTGTGGCTTTGCCGCTTTTTCCTGCAATTTCATTAGCTGAAATAACCTTGCCGTCAAGCATATAGGTGACGGTAAGGCCTACGGGCAATTCTTTTTCAATATTGCCCTGATAATAAATATCATTGCCCTGCGCGTCCCAAACCTTGGCGTTTCCGTTAATTGTATAGGATTCATCGCCCTTAACATTTTCTATATCTGAAAGCTCGGTTGAATCGCTGACGGAATCTGCATTTATAACATTTTTTATCCAATCGCTGACAATGATTTTCTGAACCGAGCCGTCTGCTCCGGCAAGAACATAAACGGTTTCATCTTTTGAAATTTCTTTTTCTGCGTTTTCTGTTATTGCCGCTGCTGTATTCTTTTTCGGCTCTTCGGTTTTGTTGTTTTTAAGTGCCAAAACCGTAACGACACTTGAAAGGCACAAAATGACACTCAGCACCATTGCCGTTATTTTGAATGATGGCTTATTCATTGATAGAGACCTCCGTTTTTATAGCTTTTATTTTTGTCATACCAAGAGTTGTTTTACAGATGATTTTATCAAACAGCATAAACAACGCCGGCAGAACGAAGATGACAAGAAGCATACTGATAATGGCTCCTCTTGCCATGAGCATACACATTGAACTGATGATTTCGATGTCCGAATAAAGAGCAACACCGAATGTTGCCGCAAACAGACCCATACCCGAAACGATGATGGACGGAATGGACGTATAGAGCGCCGTCCAAACGGCAGTTTTCTTATCTCTGCCTGCGATTCGTTCCGACTTATAGCGTGTTGTCATCAAAATTGCATAGTCGACAGTAGCGCCGAGCTGAATTGTGCTGATACAAATCGGCGTTATAAACGCCATACTTTGACCGAGATAATGCGGCAGACCGAGGTTGATGAAAATACCCACTTCAATAACGGCAATCAGAATGAAAGGCAAAGAAATGCTCTTTTCAACGAGAAGAATAATTAAAAAGATTGCCAAAACCGATACGGCGGTTACAACCGCAAAATCGTGGTCGGTTGTTTCAATCATATCCTTCATACAAGGCGCCTCACCTATCAGCATACCGTTTTTATCGTATTTTTTAAGAATTGAATTAAGCTTAACGATCTGATTGTTAACATCTTCACTTGCCGCTTTATATTCGGAGTTGATAAGCAGCAGTTCTAAGCGGTCGCTTTTGAGGATGGATTTTATGCTTTCGGGCAATATTTCTTCCGGCACGCGAGGTCCTATGACCGACTCAAGTCCCAAAACATACTTAACGCCGTCAACATCTTCCATCTCGGATATCATATTCTTGACGGATTTTGCCGGTAGTTTGCTGTCAACAAGGATCATATGCGTAGAAGCGATATTGAAGTCCTCACGAAGCTTTGAATTGGATATTACATAATTCATATCCTCCGGCAGACACTCGCCCATATCATAATAAACTTCTTTGTTTGCTTTGTTATATCCGTAAAAAGAGGGGACAACAAGAATCGCAAATATGATAACGAATACCGGGAAAACCCTCAGAACACCTTTTGCGAAATTTCCCATATTCGGTATTATTGAGCGGTGCTTAGTCTTCTGAAGCGGTTTATCAAGAACAAGAATCAGCGAAGGCAACACCGTTACGCAACCGATAACGCCGAGAAGAACGCCCTTTGCCATAACAATTCCGAGATCGCGGCCTAAGGTGAAACTCATAAAGCATAGAGCCACAAATCCTGCAACCGTGGTGACTGAGCTTCCGACAACGCTTGTTAGAGTTTCTTTAATGGCGACCGCCATAGCCTCTTTATTATCGGAGTATTTTTCTCTTTGTTCGTTATAACTATGCCAAAGGAAAATGGAATAATCCATTGTTACGGCAAGCTGAAGAACGGCGGAAAGCGCTTTGGTTATGTAAGAAATCTCGCCGAAGAAAATATTCGAGCCGAGATTAAGCAAAATCATCGCACCGATAGAGGCGAGAAAAACAAAAGGAATAATCCAACCGTCGAGAAAAGCGATCATAGCAACGCAGGCAAGACCCACGGCAAGACCTACATATATCGGCTCCTCTTTTTCGCAAAGATCACGAAGATCCACAACAAGCGCCGTCATACCCGAAACAAAACACTGTTTTCCGCAAACGGAACGAATCTCTTCAACAGCGTTCATTGTAAGGTCATCCGATGTGCCGGTATCAAAGAACGCCGCCATCATTGTTGAGTGATCAGAATTAAACTCTTTGTAAACCGAATCGGGCAGCAGTTCCATCGGTATGGATAGATCCGCAAGAGAATCGTACCAAAGAACAGTATCGACGTGGTCGATAGCTTCAACCTTTTCTTTAAGCTTTGCCACATCCTTATTCTGCATATCCTCGAAAATGAGGAATGTAAAAGCACCTTTATCAAAGTCCTTTAACAGTTCGTTCTGACCGATAACCGTTTCCATATCAGATGGCAGATATGTAAGCATATCATAGTTAACTCGGGTGCTTATCATACCGATAACCGACGGAATCATAAGAATAACCGTCAGTATCAGTATCGGAATGCGGTACTTTACTACCGCTTTTGAAAAACGCATTATATTCACCTATCCTTTTCGTAAAATTCAATTGTATCTGTTTCTACAAAATCGGGTACTTGGTTTTTGATTATTAAAACCGTGCTGATGACGGTATAGAGGTTAAGGATTCCTTCGGAAAGAAGTGAAACACCCATCAGAACAGTCAGCACCCCTGCGCCGAATGCAGAATCAAAAATAAGTGCAATGCCTATTATTCCAGCTAAAATTGCCAAAGAAAAAATAAGCCACCAATCTTTGATACCGAAACGTTTGGAATCCAGCGCAATCCGTATTTTGAACAGTCCATCAAACAGAATGGCAATGCCGAAAGCAGCAGCGATGAAAGCCATCAGATTTTCAGGATTGAAAAGAACGATTGTCCCCAATACCACCATCAGAATTCCGAATTCCAAATCAAACTGAAACGCCAACCGGTACAGATCTTTGGAAAAATAGCCGATCAATTTTACGATACCGAAAACGATTGCGGCAATGCCGATTTCAATTCCGACGATCTTCGTTGAAATTTCCGGCAGTGCGATAAATAAAATGCCGGCTATGCAAAACAGCACCGATACCACAATGTATCCGATTTTGGCAATTTTCATCGGTGCAACAGAACGCATTTTCATGGATTACGAACCTCCTTTGATGATTCTGTTGTCAGTATAGTACTTTGCCGATGCTTTGTATACGGACAAAAATATGACCCCTGCCTGAAAATCAGGCAGGGGTCATATGAATGACTGAATTTCAGACAAACCATTACAGTTTGTCTGAATTTATGTTTCTTCACAACGTTCGATCATTTCCTTAAGCATTCCTTTTTTGATATCCATAAGTCGTGCAAAATCAGAACGAATATCGTCGCTCATATCGTTTCTTAACCAGTTTGAAATAATTCCAAAGCCCAAACTGGAAAGGTATTTTTTTATGATATCCAAATCATTTTCTTTAATTTTATGTCCCCTCAGTACGGATGACAGATACGCTTCGATGGCATAATCACAGATTTTCCAAAGATACATTTCATAAATATCACGATTGGTGGAATGATAGATGTGCAAAACAGCTCGCTTTTTGGACAGAGCCGTATCAAGAACTGCTTCAAGACAATCTCCAAAGTTTTCAACGGTAGGATATGTTTGGATGATTGTGGCCGCATCTTCCTCAACGACAGTTTCTATCAACTTCGGAATATCATCAAAGTAATAATAAAAGGTGTTGCGGTTAATTCCGCAATCTGCCACAATATCCTTTACCGTGATTTGAGAAAGGGGACGCTCATTCAGTAATTTCAAAAAAGATTGTTCGATTGCCTTTTTTGTAAAATTTGCCATAATTATCCCTTCTCCTTATGATTGATGAGTTATTTTACCATAAAACAGCTTAAATATCAAGATGCGGTGCGCAAAACAACAAACGACATAGCCCATTAAGGTTACGCCGTTTATTGCTTCAAATATCTATCTTCCGCAGTTTTTTGTAAGCTTATAAATATCGGAAGCGATTTCCGGAGAAAAACATTCTTTTGAAAAACGAACGCTCCAATTTCCTTCCTTTGTTCCGGGGGTATTTATGCGGTAATATCCTCCGAGCGCCAGATAATCCTGCAGGGTGAAAATCGCAGTTTCGGCGCGGCTTTCAAGCAAAACTTTAAGCATATTGCGGCAAAAATCGCCCTCGCCTGCATATTCCTTTGCGCGCTTGCTTTCAAAGCTGCCAGAAAGTTCAAATTCTTTAAGCGTCATATTATCGTGCGTTCCGATATAGCACACGGTGTTTTCTTTAAGATGCTCAGGGAAATAGGGGTTATCCCACATTCCGTCAAACCCGAATTGCAGGATGCTCATTCCCGCAAATCCGGTTCTTGCAAGAAGCTCGCGAACATCATCGGTTATTATCCCTAAATCCTCGGCGATTATGGGCAAATTCTCGCCCGAATCTTCAAAAAGCGCAATGTTGGGACCGCTTATCCACCTGCCGTTTTGCGCGGTATCATCGCCTGCGGGTATGCCGTAAAACGCGGCAAACGCGCGAAAATGATCAAGGCGGATAATATCATAAGTTTGGAGGCCTTTTTTAATGCGGTTTTTCCACCAAAGATACGGAACTTCGCCGTTTTTCATCGCCTCAAAATCATAAACCGGATTGCCCCAAAGCTGACCGGTTGCCGAAAAGGCATCGGGCGGCGTTCCCGCAACAAGAACGGGCGATAAATTTTCATCAAGCATAAAGCTTTCGGGCGAGCTCCAAACATCCGCTGAATCATATCGCGGATAAATAGGCAGATCGCCGATTATTTTAATGCCCTTGCCGTTGGCATAAGTTTTAAGTTTTTTCCACTGAGAGAAAAACTCAAATTGCAGGAAAATCTGAAAATCTATCTGTTCCGAAAGCTCATCTTTTGCTTTTTTTATTGCCGCTTCTTCACGGCATTTAAGCTCTTTCGGGAAATCGCAAAAGGCGCAGTTATATTTATCCTTTAACACTTTATAAAGCGCATAATCATTTATCCAAAAATCGTTTTCTTTAATAAATTCATCATACTGTGCGGCATATTTTTGCGGATCAAAGCGTGAAAACGCCTTCTTAAAGAGCGGCATCAAAACGGCATTTAATTTTTGATAATCAACCCGTTCATAAAAATATAAATCTATCCCGGAAACATCATTTTGTGACAGAAGCCCATCTTCAACAAGTGCATCAATATCGATATAAAAAGGGTTTCCGGCATAAAGCGACTCGGACATATAGGGCGAGCCGTACATATCAACCGGACACATTGGAAGCACCTGCCAAAGGCTCTGCCCGGCGCTGCTTAAAAAATCAACAAAATCGAAAGCCGGTTTGCCGACAGTTCCTATCCCCCATTTTGAAGGCAGAGAAAACACGGGCATTAAAATTCCGCTTTTTTTCATAAAAAAATCCCCTTAAAAAAGGTCGGCTTTACACCGACCTTAAAAATTATTCTTTATCTTTAATAAGAAGCATACGGTCGTTATCAAGTGCCGTGCCGGATACTTCCTTAAACTTTCCAAGCAAATCGGAAACGGAAAGCTCCGCTCTTTCGGCACCGCTTGTATCGAAAATGATATTTCCTTTATCCATCATAAGCGTTCTGTTGCCGAGTGTCAATGCCTGTTTCATATTATGCGTTATCATAAGGCAGGTTAAATTCTTTTCCTCAACGGTTTTTTTGGTGAAATCAAGCACCTTTTCCGCCGTTGCGGGATCAAGAGCCGCCGTATGCTCATCAAGAAGAAGAATTTTCGGCGTTTGGATGGTTGCCATCATAAGCGTGAGTGCCTGACGCTGACCGCCCGAAAGAAGCCCCACGGGATGATTCATTCTGTCTTCAAGTCCCATATTAAGAAGCGAAAGCTTTTCGCGGAACATTTTTTTATCCGCCTTTTTAAGTCCCGAAAGCCAACCGCCGCTTCCTGCCGCAAGGGCAAGATTTTCTTCAATGGTCATTCCGGGCGCAGAGCCGAGCATAGGGTCTTGAAAAAGGCGACCGATAAATCTTGCTCTTTTATGCTCTGCCATCAGGGTTACATCCTTACCGTCAAGCAATATTTTTCCGCTATCGGTTAAAAAAGAACCGGCTATTGCATTAAAAAGGGTGGATTTACCCGCTCCGTTAGAACCGATAATTGTGATAAAATCACCTTTATTCACTTTAAGGGAAAGATCTTTTATCGCTGTTTTTTCGTTTATTGTGCCTTTGTTAAAGGTTTTGGATATGTTTTTTATATCAAGCATTTTCCGTTTCCCCCTTTTCTTTTCTAAGGGCAAGTTTTCTTTTCAAAAGCGGAAATTTAGATTTAAGATAAGGTGACGCGATGGCGATTATAACGATAACCGAAGAAACCGCTTTAAGCATAAACGCCGGCATATTAAATTTGAGTGCCACTGTATAAATCAAACGGAAAACAAATGCGCCCAAAACCGCACCTATGGCCCTAAGAGCGATACTGCCCTTGCCGAGGAATGCGCGTCCGATAAGAAGAGAAGCGAGCGCAATTGTTACCATACCCGTTCCGATATTTATATCCGCGGATTTGTTATATTGGGAAAGAAGGCAACCCGAAAGACCCGTAAAGGCGTTTGCAACGCACAAGCCGACCGTTGTGGTGAAGGCAGTGTTGATCGAAGATGAACGAACCATATCGGGATTATTGCCTGTTGCCCTTATCGCAAGGCCAAGTCTTGTTTTAAGGAAAAACGAAAGAAAAATTATAATGAGAATTACAAAAATGCCGATAACAAATAATTTATAATAAGGCGCTAAAAAGCTATCGCCGAGGAATTCTTTTGCTTTTGTGAAAACCGTTGCTATCTTAACGCTTTTGCCGTCTTCCCCGGTCTTGAAGTTTACGTTCAATATAGAAGCGCCCTTCATTATCGCAATGTTAACGGAATAAAGACCCGTATTGACAACAATGCCCGAAAGAAGACTGTCTATTCCCATTTTAGTCTGCAAAAACGCAGTAAGAAGACCCGAAAGCATACCTGCCGCCATCGCCGCCGGAATGGCGAGGAACGGATGGCCTGAAATGGCCACCGTAGCTCCCACAACGGCACCAAGCGTAAAGCAACCATCGGTTGAAAGGTCGCAGACATTAAGCATTGTATAGCTTAAAAACAAAGCAAGAACGGTTATTGAACTGATAAGTCCCAATTCAAGCGCGTTTGAAAACAATTCTAATACGGGTGACATTTTTGAAAATATACTCCTTTATTATTTCAAATCATCAAAGCTCTTTGCGGTGGTGATTTCCTCGATCTTTGTGCAGAAGGGAGCGAAATCGGTTTTGATCTTTTCAAGGTCAAGAGAGAGATCTTTGCATATTTCGGTGTTTACGGTTGCTGTGCCGTTATCAAATGTTTTAACAGGGCAATCTGCAGGCTTTTTGCCTTCAAGAATAATTTCTGCGATCATATCAGCGGTCTGCTTGCCGAGTTCCTCATAATCAACGCCGTAACCTACAAACGCGCCGTTTAACGCGAAAGAGTTAGCACCTGCAAAGTGCGGAACGCCTGCTTTCTTAAAGGTTTCATAGATTGAAAGTTCAGCTGTCATAATTGTGTTATCGGTGGGAGTGAACACAGCGTCAACGCCCTGGCTTACAAGCTCGCTTGCCGCAAGAGCAACTTCTTCTGCGTTTGTGCCGGTGCGTTCGATAACTTCAACATTTTTCTTTGCAAGATAATCTTTTGCTTCTTTTATTGCGGTTGTTGATGAATCCTGACCTACATCGTAAAGAAGACCAACCTTAGCGGCATCGGGCTTGGTTGCTAAGATAAGATCGAGAACTGCGTTTGTATTAAGAAAATCTGATGTTCCGGTTATATTTGCGCCGGGCTTTTCGTTTGATTCAACAACGCCGACTGCCTCAGGATCGGAAACTGCCGCGAAAACTACCGGGATGTTATTATCTTCGGTTGCGGTTTGCATCGCGATCGCAACGGGTGTTGCAACGCCGACCATAAGGTCAACCTTTTCGGAGATGAACTTTGTTATGATCTGCGACATAACATTTGCATCTGCGTTGCAGTTATCATAAAGGATTTCGATTTTAACGCCTTTTTCTTTTTCGATTTCTGCTATTCTTGATTTAATGTTATCTACAATCTGATTAAGTGAAGCATCGTCAACATAGTTGCAAATGCCGATTTTATAAGAGTTTGCTTCTTTGCTTTCTTCTTTTCCGCAGGCTGCAAAGCCCATTACCATAAGTACTGCCAAAACGATTGCTAATAATTTTTTCATAATAATTACTCTCTTTTCTTTAATAATTTTTTTAATTTTTCATTTTTGTCAGGTTCAGAGATCGCATCGCCATCGAAAATCCAAAATCATATTATCATATCCTTTCGATTTTTTATAAAAAAATAAAGTCCTGCCCCACTAAGGGACAAGACTTAAAATACTAAATCCTGCGGTACCACCCAAATTGATGAATAATCATCCGCTCACACCTTGCAAACACAAAGCTTGTACTGTAACGGGTACACCCGTCGACTGCTACTAACCGCAAAAGCGGCGTTCGGTCGCCCTCATAAGTCCATTCACAACATGATCATCTGCTGCCATTCCACCGCCGGCAACTCTCTTTAAGATTCTCGATTGCTGCTACTACTCTCAATCACAGGTTTTTCGATAAACACATAATACACTGACTTTTGCCATTTGTCAAGAGGAAATTTATAACAATTATAAAAAGGTTGTACTTGAATTTTGGCGGACGGTGTATTATATTATATATGCTATTATTAAACGGAGGTTACCACTATGTATGACTACACAAAAATGACCGCTGCTGAACTTAAAGCCGAATTTGAAAAGATCAGCGCGGAATATAAAAAAATGTGCGACTTAAATCTTTCCCTTGATATGTCAAGAGGTAAGCCGGGTTTTGATGACACGGAACTCAGCGAAAAAATGCTGACATCCGTAAGCGCCGAAACCGGCTACAAAAACAAAGAGGGTATCGATTGCCGCAATTACGGCGGAATTGACGGTATTCTTGAAATGAAAGAGCTTTTTGCCGATATTTTGGGTCTTAAACCCGAAAATATTATCGCCGCAGGAAACTCCTCATTAAACCTTATGTTTGATACCGTATCTCAAGGCATAACTCACGGTCTTGGCGGTGCGCCCTGGAGCGAATGCAAGAACAGAAAGTTCTTATGCCCCGTTCCCGGTTATGATCGCCATTTCGCCGTTACCGATTATTTCGGTTTTGAGCTTATCCCGATTGAGATGGATGAAAACGGTCCTGATATGGATAAGATCGAAGAATATGTTAAGGATGAGTCGGTTAAGGGCATTTGGTGTGTTCCGAAATACTCAAATCCCGAAGGCACAACTTACAGCGATGAAACGGTTAAGCGTTTTGCCGCATTAAAGCCCGCCGCAAAAGATTTTCACATTTTCTGGGATAACGCTTATGTTGTTCACGATCTTTATGATGAAACCGATCCGCTTCTTAACATCTATGATGAATGCGTTAAGAACGGAACCGAAGATATGGTTATCATCTTTGCTTCAACCTCAAAGATCTCCATTCCCGGAGACGGCGTTTCGGTTGTTGCGGGAAGCAAAAACACGGTTGATATGTTAAAGGGCAGACTTAAATTCCAGACCGTTGGCCCCGATAAACTCAATATGCTTCGCCATGCGCGTATGTTCCCCGATTTTGAAACACTTAAAAATCACATGAAAAAGCATGCCGTTTTGCTTCGTCCCAAGTTTGAAGCCGTTTTGGAAGCATTTAATAAAGAGCTTGAAGGCAAGGGAATTGCCCGTTGGACAAAACCGCGCGGCGGATACTTTATAAGTCTTTATGTTATGGACGGTTGTGCCAAGAGAGTTTATGAGCTTTGCGCAAACGCAGGTCTTGTTTTAACACCTGCCGGTGCTTCCTATCCACACGGAAATGATCCGCACGACAGTCATTTAAGAATTGCCCCGACATATCCGACACTTGAAAATATGAAAAAGGCAAGTGAAGTGCTTTGCGTTGCCGTTAAGTATGCGGCGGCTGAAAAATTGCTAAATAGTTAAATAAAAAATTGACTTTATATCATTTTTTATGTATAATATATAAATACTATATTATGGAGGATTGCAAATGAAGTCCAAAAGAGTCGGTAAACCCGTATTCTTTGTGATTCTCGTTCTGATTTTAGCACTTGCTTATACTGCTTTTTTCGGATTTGAGGATTACTACGGCGATACCAGAAAAATTTATTTCAAGGGTGCGAATGATATTCGCTGGGGCATCGATATTCAAGGCGGTGTTGAAGCGGTTTTCTCGCCCGACAAAGAGGATGTTACAATATCCGATGACGATATGGCGTCCGCAAAGGCCATTATCGAAACCCGTCTTGTTGACAAAAACATAACGGATTATGAAGTTTTTGCAGACACGGTCAACCATCAAATAATAGTTCGCTTCCCGTGGGCGGCAGGTCAAAGTGATCTTGACGCGCAGTCAGCAGTGAGAGAACTTGGCGAAACCGCAATGCTTACCTTCTGCAAGAATGAAGAAAGAAGCGACATTATTCTTCAGGGCTCAACCGACGTTGCATCTGCTTCTGCCGGTCTTGACGACAAAGGAAATCATGTTGTTTACTTAACACTTACAAGCGAAGGTTCTTCAAAGTTCGCAGCGGCAACCGCAGAAATGGTCGGTCAAAAAATATCCATTTGGATGGACCAGACCGAAATTTCAGCTCCTACCGTTAACGAAGCAATAACCGGCGGCAATGCTTATATCACAGGTCTTGACTCTGCGGAAACCGCTAAGGCTCTTGCGGATAAGATCAACGCAGGTTCACTTCCCTTTGCTTTAACGGTTGATGAAAGCAAGCTGCAGATTATTTCTCCGTCGCTCGGCTCTGATGCGCTTGATGTTATGCTTATCGCAGGTGCTATCGCATTCGGTCTTGTTTGCGTTCTTATGATCGCAAGATACAGATTGCACGGTGTTATCACATCTCTTGCACTTTTGGGTCAGCTTGCAGGAACAATCGCCTGCATCTCGGGCTTCTTCCCGAATGTTGACAGCTTCACGCTTACCATTCCCGGTATCGCAGGTATCATTCTTTCAATCGGTGTCGGCGTTGACGCAAACGTTATCGCAGCTGAAAGAATCAGAGATGAGTTCAAAAACGGCAAGACGATTGACGGTGCTATTGATTCCGGCTTTAAGAACAGTCTTTCTGCTATTATCGACGGTAACGTTACAATCGTTATTGTTTCCCTTGTGCTTATGGGTGCATTCGGAACAGACGAAAATCTGCTTGCAAAGATCCTTTCACCGATTATGTCGATCTTCGGTTCTTCAATAACAGGTTCTATCTATTCATTCGGTTACACACTTCTTATAGGTGTTATATTCAACCTTATCATGGGTGTTCTCGCTTCCAAGTATATGCTCAAGAGCATTTCTCAGATAAAGCTTTTCAGAAGACCCGGCTTATACGGAGGTAAGAAAAATGGCTAATAAATTTAATGTAAACTCCGTTAAGGTTTTGAGAATTTGTCTTATCTCCTATCTTGTTATCTTTCTTATCGGCGGCGTGTTTGCCGCAATATTCGGTTTATCGCTCGACATCAACTTCTCCGGCGGTACACGAGTTACTTATTCATATAAAGGCGAAATTGATGAAAGTGCATTCAAAGAAAGCGTTCAGTCTGTTTTAGACGGCAGAACCGATTTTGAGGTTAAGAAAACCGAAAGCGCTGAGGAAACTGCTTCGGCAGAGGAAACCGCAGAGGCTTCTTCCACCGCCGAAACTGCATCTGAAGTTACCGCACAGCAGGTTGTTGAGGAAACTCCTTCAGCAGAAGAAGCGCCCGCAGAAGCAGGCGAAAAGATCAACCGCAAGTTCACTATTGCTAAAAACAAGTCCTTTGCAGGTGATACAACAACCATCACGATCACATTTGTCGGCACACAGTCACTCAACGCAACAACACAGGCAAACCTTACAAAAGCACTTGCTGCTGACTTTTCCGATAAGGAAATTGAGCTTTATGACTCTAACTCCGTAAGCCCCACCGTTGCGGGAACATTCTTCGGAAAGAGCCTTGTTGCAGTTCTTATTACCGCGGCACTCGTTATCCTTTATGTTGGAATTCGTTTCAAAAAAATCGGCGGTGTTTCCGCTGCCGTTACCGCCCTTTGCGCATTGCTTGTTGACCTTGTTGTAACATTTGTTGTTTGCATTGTATTCAAACTTGAAATTGATTCAAACTATATGGCAGTTGTTCTCACCATCCTCGGTTATTCACTCAACGACACAATCGTTGTTTACGACCGTGTTCGTGAAAACAAAAAGCTTTATCCCGAGCTTTCCGTTCGTGAGAATATGAACAAGAGCATCGGCGGCGTTATCACAAGAAACATCGTAACCAGTGTTACAACAATTCTTGCGGTTATCACAATCGTTGTTGTTTCTGAGCTTTACGGTCTTAAATCACTCCGCACATTTGCAATCCCGATGTCCTTTGGTCTTCTTTCCGGTTGCGTTTCTTCACTCTTCGTTGCAGGCCCGTTGTGGGTTCTCTGGTGCGAAAGAAAGGCAAAGAAAGCTCCCAAAAAATCCAAGAAGGCATAATCTTCACCTTAAATCAAATGACCTTTGGAAATTTCCAAAGGTCATTTTTTTATTTGAACATGGTTTGAACTGCCGTAAACATTTCACCAATTGCCTTGACGGCTTTTGCTGAGCCTTTGGCAACCTTATTGTTATCCTCGGTCAGTGCCTTTACTGTAAAGGTCACAGCGGCACCCGATAACATTCCTATTCCGATACCCTTCAAAAGCGATGTTGTTTTTGTTTGCATAAATAAAACCTCCTTTACGGTTAGTTTAACCGATCGGGAGGTTTTTATAATTATTATTTTTTAGCCGCGTTATGTTCTTTGAATGTAGGCTGAATTTTATCCTTATCAGAAAGGTTTACCTGATCAATACCATCAAGCGGCCACGCAACATTTATATCGGGATCGTTCCAGATTATGCCGCCCTCATCATTGGGATGATAAAAATCATCAACCTTATAAACAAACTCTGCCTCGTCAGATAAAACAAGAAAACCGTGCGCAAAGCCCTTTGGAATAAAGAACTGCTTTTTGTTTTCGGCGGAAAGAACAACGCCTTCCCACTTTCCGTATGTCTCTGAGCCCTCTCTAAGGTCAACGGCAACATCAAAAACCTCGCCGCGTATGCAGCGAACAAGCTTTGACTGACTATACTGCTTTTGGAAGTGAAGTCCGCGCAGAACGCCCTTTGTTGACATAGACTGATTATCCTGAACGAATTTAACCTTTATGCCACCCTCAAAAAAATCCTGCTCTTGATATGTTTCCATAAAGTAGCCACGGTTATCACCGAAAGCCGTAGGCTCGATAATAACAACGCCGTCAATGGAAGTTTTAATAAAATTAAACTTTCCCACTTTAATTTCCTCCTATTTTGCAAATATCTTTGATTTTTATAAAATTATTCATTGCTTTTCTTTTCGGAAAAAGCCCAGAATTTCATCAAAATAAAGTTTACCGGAACGCTGATAACCAAGCAGATTATCGGCGCGATATATTTTGAAATAAGCAAACGGTCTATCAAAATATAAGAAATGATATTATTTAATATCAACCCCGTAAATCCGTAAGCAATATAGGTTTTAATCAGTCTTGCAAAAATATTCTTTTTGCCGTTTTGCTCCGTTTTGAAAACAAAACGATTATTGAGAAAAAACGACCACAGAACACTGAGGATAAATGCCACAATATTTGCAATAACATAATCAAAGCTCAAATCAAACGGCCGACATATAAACAAAACACTTATATTTATAACATACGATACAACGGTGTTTGTGAATCCGACTAAACCGAATTTGATAAATGAAATAATAGTTTTATTTATTTTTTTCATTTAAACAGCAAAAAAACTTTTCTTATTATAATTCCTTTTTGCCGCTATACATTTTATCATAGTATTTCTGATAGTCACCGCTTACGACGTTTTCCATCCATTCGCGATTTTCAAGATACCATTTTAATGTTTTCTTGATACCAACCTCGAAGCAGGTTTCGGGATACCAACCAAGCTCATCCTTGATCTTCTGCGGATCAATACCGTATCTGCGGTCGTGACCCTTACGGTCGGTTACATGCTTGATCATGTGCTCACCGACGGTATTATCAACATTTTCCTTGATATATTCAATAATAGACTTAACGATAAAGATGTTCGGCTTTTCGTTATGGCCGCCGATGTTATAAACCTCACCGAGTCTGCCGCCGCGGATAACCATATCAATGGCCTTGCAGTGATCCTCAACATAAAGCCAGTCGCGGATCTGCATACCGTCACCGTAAACCGGAAGGTCTTTATGTTTAAGAGTGTTGTTCATAATAAGCGGAATAAGCTTTTCAGGGAACTGGAAGGGACCGTAGTTATTTGAGCAACGAGTGATGTTAACGGGGAACTTATAAGTGTCTCCGAATGCCTTTACAAAAAGATCGGCAGAGGTTTTAGAAGAAGAATAGGGAGAGTGAGGGTCAAGCGGAGTGGTTTCGGTGAAATAACCCGTTTCGCCCAAAGATCCGTAAACCTCATCGGTTGAAACCTGAAGATATTTAACGCCCTCTTTATATGTATCATCGCCGGTCTGCCATGCACACTTAGCGCACTGAAGCATATTAACGGTGCCGAGTACGTTTGTTTCAACGAAAATTTCGGGGTTTGATATGCTGCGGTCAACATGGCTTTCAGCCGCGAAGTTTACAACATAATCAATTTCATTCTCAGCGAAAATCTTAGTTATCTTTTCCTTATCACAAATATCTGCCTGAACAAAGCTGTAACGAGGATTGTTTTCAACGCTTTTAAGATTTTCAAGGTTGCCGGCATAGGTAAGCTTATCAACATTGATGATCTTAACATCATCATATTTGTTGAGCATATACATAACATAGTTTGAGCCGATAAAGCCAGCACCGCCGGTTACAAGATAAGTTTTCATAATTTTTTAGTCCTCCACTTTGGATATATATTCTTTTAAGGCAATATGCCAATCACGCATTTCATTTCCTACTGTATTTTTAAGTGCCGCATTTTCAAGCGCTGAATAAGAAGGTCTGCTTGTAGGCACATTGTAGGTTTCGTTATACCACTTGGTTGAGCAGGGTTTAACCTTATCGGCGCCAAAGCCGGAATATTCGGAAATAGCACCGGCAAATTCATACCAGCTGCACTCCCCTTCACCCGTGCAGTGATATATACCGTATTTATCGGTTAAAATAAGTTTTAATATATGATACGCCAA
This sequence comes from Acutalibacteraceae bacterium, assembly GCA_045642495.1. GTDB lineage: Bacteria > Bacillota > Clostridia > Oscillospirales > Acutalibacteraceae > UBA737. Next base: position 12,640 of record JAZUJA010000063.1, on the reverse strand, counting down.
ATCATTGGCATTTGTCGGATTTCCGCGCTGATCATCAACAACGGTTATACCGCCCTTTTCTTTTATAACGCGGCGAACGGTTTTAACAAAGTTTTTACCGATAAGCCCATAAAGCCAAGCCGTTCTGACTATAAAGGTTTTATCGCAAAATTGAAGAGCGTTTTTCTCGCCCTCCGCCTTTGACTCACCGTAAGCGCTTTGCGGATTGATTTCATCGGATTCAAGATACGGTCTCTTTCCGTCACCGGCGAAAACATAATCGGTTGAAAGATGAACAAACTTTGCGTTAGCGTTTTTGGCGGCTTTCGCAAGAATGGCGACCGCATCGGCGTTAACCTTAAATGCCGCTTCACGATTACTCTCGCAACCGTCAACATTTGTCATTGCGGCACAGTTTATGATAACATCGGGCTTTTCGCCACCAACAAATTCATTCACCGCATTTTCATCGGTAATGTCAAGCGTATCTATATCCACCGGAATAATAACGGCGTCCTTAAAATCATCACTGATTTTCCCGATTTCTGCATATCCCGATTTAAGGATGCTTTGAAGTTCGTTACCCAGCTGACCATTGCAGCCGGTTATCATTATCTTCATCAGAATTTTCTCTTCCTTAACAAAAATTTTAATGCTGAGGTTGTGTGTATCATAAGATATTTTAAGCTTTTTGCGCTTGTTCTTTCCCAATCGTGAACAACCGGGATTTGCGGATTTATCACAACCCTGCCGAGTTTCTTTGCGCGTTGGGTTAAATCAACATCTTCAAGATACATGAAATATCTTTCATCAAAACCTCCGAGTTTTTTGAAAGCCTCACCTCTTATGCAGAAGAAACAACCACTGCAAAAGTCAATATCAGTAACGCTGCTTGTAACTCTGTCACTCCAGGTGAACTCGGTCCTGATTTTTTTGGAAAGGCGTCCTAAAAACAGACGACGAAAGGTCGGCATTTCTTTCGGCAGATACTGAATAGTACCGTCGGGATTGGTGATTTGCGGCATCATCATAACAATATCGGGATTTTGCTCCATAAAGTCAACAATTTCACCGATAACATCTTCATTTACCGTGATATCCGGATTGACAAGGAAATGATAATCGCCGATTTCCTGTTTCAAAATCAGATTATGCGCCTTGCCGAATCCCAAATTTGCATGTTGCGGCAAAACTTTAACACCGTTTACCGCTTCAAGCGGTTTTGCATTATCGGGTGAGCCATTATCGAAAATATAAAAATCGACCGGGTATTTTTTTGAATGCTCCAAAATACTGCGCGTTGCACGCTCCGCCTTAACACTATCACAATAGGTTACGATAGCGGCTGAAACAGAAACACCCATACGGCACACACCTTTCCATAATATGCTATTTTCTATTATATACTAAACACTTTGCTTTTTCAATATTAACTTGCAAAAAAACAGCACCGAAATAAATCGGTGCTGAAAAATGAGATGTTTTATTTTAAGAAACCGTTTATTATCTCTTCCTCGGCTTCCTTTTCGGTAAGTCCCAATGACATTAGTTTAATAAGCTGCTCACCCGCGATTTTTCCAATCGCCGCTTCGTGAATAAGCGAAGCATCAATATGATTTGCTCCGAGTGACGGTGAAGCGGAAACCTTTGCATCATCCATAATAATCGCATCACACTCGGTATGGCCGGTGCAGAGATTATTACCGTTGATATTGGATTTGAAATTTTGAACGGATTTATCTCTCGCTACCGAACGGGAAACAACATCGGCACTTGAATTTTCGCCGTTAAGGTCAACTGAAAAATCAGTTTCGGCAACCTGATTTTTATGGGTCATGATGCTTTCTCTGATGATAAGCTTGCCGCCCTTTTTAATGTTTGCCCTGGTTATGCGCTTTGTATCGTCAATACCCTTTATCTGGCTTGTTTCCATTTCCATAACGCCGCCCTCGTCAATGTTGACAACGGTGGTTGGGTTCATGGTATTTTTGCCGTTTTCGTCCCCTTGACCGTAGTGGCGCTCAATGTATTTAACATGCGCGTTTTTGCCGACAAAGAAGGTGTGGATACCGTCATGTCTTGACTCATCGCCGCCGCAGTTATGAATGCCGCAGCCTGCCATAATTGTTACATCGGCATCATCGCCGATAAAGAAATCGTTATAAACCGAATCGGATAGTCCCGACGCCTCGATAATAACGGGGATATGCACCGTTTCACCCTTTGCTTCGGAAGAAATCAAAATATCAATTCCCGGTTTATCGGTTTTCGTTCTTATATCGATATGCTCTGTTACCTTGCGGTCTTCAAGCTGACCGTTTCGGCGGATGTTATAGGCACCGTCAGGCGTACCGTCCATATCGGCAATTATTTTAAGAAGTTGTTTCTCGGTATCTGTCATACAGTAGCCCCCCTCATATTGTCCGTTAACACCTTGCAGGCTTCACGTGTGACATCAAGAAGATCGGGAAGAATATCGTCCTTTGCGCCATAAGATTTAAGTTTTCCGCCGGCAATAACGGCAACCTTGTCCGCAATGTTAAGTATTCTTTCCTGATGTGAAATGATAATGATACTGCCGCCTAAATTATCATGCATCTTTTCAAAAACATTGATAAGATTATTAAAGCTCCAAAGGTCTATTCCCGCCTCGGGTTCATCAAAGATAGAAACCTCGGTTGCTCTTGCAAGAACGGTTGCTATCTCAATCCTTTTAAGCTCGCCGCCGGAAAGGGAAGCGTTAACCTCACGGTTAATATAATCTCTTGCGCAAAGACCTACCTGCGACAAATATTCGCAAGCTTCACCAACACTTATATCCTTGCCGGAAGCAAGTCTTATAAGGTCATGAACGGTAATTCCCTTGAAACGAACGGGTTGCTGAAAGGCAAAGCTTATTCCCGCCTTTGCCCTATCGGTTACCGAAAGATTTGTGATATCGGTTCCGTTAAGCAAAATTTGACCCGATGTAGGCTGATAAATACCGGCGATAATTTTGGCAAGTGTTGACTTACCGCCGCCGTTAGGACCGGTTACAGCAACAAAGCCATCTTCTATTTTAAGAGAAATATCATCAAGTATTTTCTTTGTTCCGCTCGGTGTTTCAACCGAAAAACAAATATTTTTAAGTTCAAGCATCAGAAAGTACAAACTCCTTTTTCAAAAATGCTATTGTAAATTATACCCGTAAACCATATAAAAATCAATAGAATATTGAAATATTATCCCCTTTTATGTTATACTGTTTTTATATTTGCTTTAAGGGGTTTATTTATGGATCTTATTGAAAAACTTACTAAAGAATTAGGCATTAAAAAGTATCAAACCGAAAGTGCCGTTAAACTGCTTGACGACGGTAACACAGTTCCGTTTATCGCGCGTTACCGAAAAGAAGCTACCGGCTCGCTTGACGATCAGGTTTTAAGAAAACTTGCCGAGCGACTCGCGTATCTCCGCAATATGGACGAACAGCGAGAAAAAATCAAAGCGGCTATCGCCGAAGCAGGCGCGCTTACGGAAGAACTTTCCGCTAATATAGAAAACGCCGAAACACTGACCGAGCTTGATGATATTTACCGCCCCTACAAAAAGAAAAAGAAAACAAGAGCGTCGGTCGCAAAAGAAAAAGGACTCGAACCCCTTGCGAAAATCATTTATGCGCAGGAGAAAAACTGCGGTGATATAAACGAGGTCGCAAAGGATTATATTGATGAGGAAAAAGGCGTTTTATCCGCCGAAGAAGCCATTGCCGGCGCAAAGGATATTATCGCCGAAATTATCTCGGACGATGCTGATATCAGAAAGCGAATGCGCATTGTTTGCTCGGCGCACGGTATCCTCTGCTCAAAGGCGGCAGGCGAAGACTGCGGCGTTTATGAAATGTATGCCGATTTCTCCGAGGCGATTTCAAAAATACCCAATCACCGCGTTCTTGCGATAAACCGCGGCGAAAAAGAAGGATTTCTTAAAGTTTCGGTTGATTTTCCCGAAGAAAAAGCGATGTTTATTATATCGCGTGATCATATAAAAGAAGGTTCACCCTGCACGGCGCTTGTAAAGGAAGCGGCAGAAGATGCTTATTCCCGACTTATTTTCCCCTCAATTCAAAGGGAAATGCGCAATATGTTAAGCGAGCGCGCGGACGAAGACGCAATCAAGGTTTTTTCCGACAATTTGCGACAGTTACTTATGCAGCCGCCCGTTAAAAACAGCATCACAATAGGTCTTGATCCCGGATACAGAACGGGTTGCAAGGTTGCGGTTGTTGACGGCAACGGCAAAGTTCTTGATACGGGAGTCATTTATCCCGCACCGCCGCACAGCAAGATAGAAGAAGCGAAAAAAATCATTAAAACACTTGTTAAAAAACACGATGTTCGCACCTTTGCGATAGGCAACGGAACGGCAAGCCACGAAACCGAGGTTTTTGCCGCCGATGTTATTAAGGAATTAAACGACGGACTATCCTATATGGTTGTAAGCGAAGCGGGAGCGAGCGTTTACTCGGCATCTCCCCTTGCGGCTGAGGAATTCCCTGACTATGATGTTTCCCTGCGTTCCGCCGTTTCGATAGCAAGAAGAATGCAGGATCCGCTTTCCGAGCTTGTTAAGATTGACCCGAAGGCGATAGGCGTTGGACAGTATCAGCATGATATCCCTGCGAATATGCTCTCCTCGGCGCTTGGCGGCGTTGTTGAAGAATGCGTTAACAATGTCGGCGTTGACCTTAACACAGCATCCGTAAGCCTGCTTTCCGCGGTTGCCGGCATAAACTCGACCATTGCCAAAAACATTGTGGCATACCGCGAGGAAAACGGTGCTTTTACATCAAGAGCGCAACTTAAAAAAGTTTCAAAGTTAGGTCCTAAAGCATTCGAGCAGTGCGCAGGATTTTTGAGAATAACCGACGGCGCAAACGCGCTTGACTGCACCGCTGTTCACCCCGAAAGCTATAAAGCGGCGGAAAAACTTATAAAGATTTTCGGCTATAAAGAAAGCGATATCATAGAACGAAAAATAACAGGTCTTGAGGAAAAGGTCAATGAGGCAGGCCGTCAGGCGGTTGCCGATGAGTTGGGACTTGGCGTGCCGACCCTTTGCGATATTGTTTCCGAGCTTCAAAAGCCGGGCAGAGATCCGCGTGACGAATTGCCGCCCCCGATGCTCCGCCAGGATATAATGAGCATGGAAGACTTGAAGCCGGGAATGGAACTTAAAGGAACCGTCAGAAACGTTATAGATTTCGGCGCGTTTGTTGATATCGGCGTTCATCAGGACGGGCTTGTTCATATTTCCGAAATCACAAACCGATTTATAAAGCATCCGCGCGAGGTGCTTAAGGTTGGCGATATCGTAACCGTTTGGGTACTTTCGGTTGACACAAAGAAAAACAGAATTTCACTTACGATGAAGCAGGATAGAAAATGAAAAAGAATAACTTAAAAGGTACTTTAATATTACTGTTTACGGCGTTTATATGGGGGTTCGGATTCGTAGCGCAAAACTATTTATCCGAAGCGCCTTCATTCCTTGTAAATTGCCTTAGAAGTCTTATAAGCGTTGTTTGCCTTTACGCGCTTTATAAGTTTATGACAAGAAAAACAAAAGAACCGGTTTTTCCGAAAGATCCGACCGAACGAAAAACCGTTATTAAAGGCAGCGTAATATGCGGCATTTGTTTTTCGATTGCGGCAAATCTGCAACAGTTCGGCATCGCGTTTTATCCGAAAAACGCACCCGTTGAGGCGCATTCGGGATTTATAACCGCGCTTTATGTTATAATCGTGCCTATAATATCAGTTTTTCTGCACAAAAAAATATCGCCGTTTGTATGGTTGGCAGTTGGTGTTTCGCTTATAGGATTTTATCTGCTTTGCCTTTATGAAGGACTCGGTTCACTTTACGGCGCTGATCTTATAGTTCTTTTATGCGCCGTTGCATATTCGCTTCAGATCATTGCGATCGACAGATATGTTGAAGCGATAGGCGGAATAAGACTATCCCTTTTGCAGTTTTTGTTCACCGCCGTTTCATCGGGAATACTTTGGGCAATATTTGACTTTGCAAAAACCGACTGGTCAATAATAATAAACGGCATAATACCCATACTTTATTTAGGTCTGTTTTCAAGCGGCGTTGCATACACCTTACAGATAATCGGTCAGCGTTACGCCGAGCCGGCGGTTGCCTCAATTTCAATGAGTTTTGAATGTGTTTTCGCCGCTATCGGCGGTTGGCTTATAACCGGAAACCGACTTAAAGCACCCGAAATAATCGGATGTTTACTTGTTTTCTTTGCAATAATTATGGCACAAATACCTGAATTTATATCTAAAAAAGGGGAAATGAATAAATGAGCAAAATGTATGAAAAAATTGAAAAAATCGAGGGCGCTATGATCGCCCCCAGCGCCGATGTTTACGGCAAGGTTAAAATCGGAAAGGACAGCTGCGTTTGGTTTAACACCGTTATCCGTGCCGACAGTAACACGGTTACGATAGGTGAGCGTTCAAACGTTCAGGATCTTGCGATGGTTCACACCGAGCTTCCCTTTGAGGTTAAGATCGGAAACGACGTTACGATCGGTCACAGCGCTATAATCCACGGCTGCACTATCGGTGATAACACACTTATCGGCATGGGCGCTATTATTATGAACGGCGCAAAAATCGGCAAAAACTGCATAATCGGCGCAGGAGCGCTTGTTACTCAGAACACCGTTATTGAGGACGGCAGTATGGCACTTGGCAGTCCCGCAAAGGTTAAAAGAAAATTGACCGAAGAGGAAATTGCCGGCATAAAGCGAAGCGCTGATCACTATGTTCAGTATGCAAAGGATTATTTCGGCGAGGAATAATCAAAAGCAGAATATTAAAACGGCTGAAGTTTTAACACTTCAGCCGTTCTTTTTTTATTTTTCCAATGTGTTTACCGTAAGCGATTTACCGGGGACCGTAAACCCAGCCGTAACGCCATCCATTCGAACACGAACCGTGCGTTCGGTTTCTGCTTTGTTAAGTAAAATCACAACCACGCGGCCATCCTTCTTTTGAACGGCAAGCGGATGCACATCAAGGTCATAAGACGATGTGGCGAGGATTTTATCGCCCTCATCAAGTGCTTTTGTGATATATGATACGGGGGCATAAATCGCATCTTCTTTTACCTTTCCGCTTTCGTTATCATAATAAAGTGCGGAATAGCAACCGCCTTTTTCACGGTTATGGTAAGGTCCGCCGTCCTTTGTGTCAAGCAGCAAATTCCAATCGCAAATTGCCGAAGTGCCGCGGCGAAGGCACTCGATATATTCAAGCGCATAATGAAGTGCTCTCTCTTCATCAGTTTTATCACGGTTATCCCCATGGCAAAGCTCGGTTTCGATAAGCTTAATGTTCGGGAATTTGGCTTTAACCATATTTATCTGATCAAAGTGATGACCGGTGTACCAATGAAAGCCGACACCCCAAAACACCTTATCGGCACCGGGATATGTAAGGCTTTCATAAGCGCGCTCATAAAGGCGCTCACGGTTATGATCCCAAACGATGATTTTAACATCATTAAGACCTGCTTTATCAAGGGCGGGACGCAGATATTTAACGGCAAATTCCGCCTCTTCCTCTGCGGTGAAGTTACAGCTTTCCCATGTCATTTGAGCGTGCGGCTCATTTTGAACTGTAACGGCAAAAATATCAATGCCCTCATTTTTATAGGCAAGCAGATATTTAACGAAATATTCGGCATAGGTCGGCTTGAATTTTTCAAGCAGCTTGCCTCCGCCGAAGCGATTGCCGCTATCCTTCATAAATGCCGGAGGGCACCAGGAAGAAGCAAAAAGTTTAAGCTTGCCGTTTGTTGCCTTTAAGGCATCCTTAACCATGGGGATAATATATTTCTTGTCCTCTTCAATCGAAAAATCGGACAAATCCTCTTTATAAGCAAGACTATACTCATAAGGCGTGAAATCGCAAGAGCCGATATGCAGTCTGCCGAGGGTATATTTAGCGCCCTGTGCCGAATAATATTTTTTCAAAAACTCTGCCTTGCTGTCTTGGTCAAGTGCGGCATAGTTAAACGCCGAGGCGCCTGTGAAAGCACCGCCCATTCCGAACACTTCTTCAACAACGCAATCCTTATAAACCGTAACCAATTTGCTTTCGATATCCGGTTTGGGGAAATTCATTTTACGGATTGCAGTTAAACATTGCATGATTTTTTCATCCTTTCTATCCTAAAACATTATTTAATAATTTGATTGCATCGTCACTGTCGACAGCACCGGAAATGTCGATATCAATAGGCATTCCGGCAGGGATTTCATAATCGTTTTCACTTGCGAGAACATGATTCAAAAGATAAATTGCATCATCCGAATCAATTTGATTATCGCCGTTTGTATCACTTAAAATAATATCAACAATCGAATAATCGGAAACAGTGCCGCTATAAGTTATGAGCTTTTTCGTGCCGGTAACGGCATCACCTGCCGCACCTGCACCGACGAGGGTATTAACCGATGCGCCGTCTTTGAGTGTTACGGAAATATCGCCCGTCATACCGCCGGCTTTATTTGAGCCCATATAGAACCGATCTACCGTTGCGCCTTCGCCGAGGGTTACATTAACATCACAGTAAGCATCATTTGCCGTTGCGTTACCGCAGCAGAACACCGGGATCGCAACATTTGAAACATAGGCGTTTACAACACCCGAAATCTTTCTGTTCCAAGAAAGCTCAACCGATGAAAGAATAGTGCCGCCCGTGATATACAAATCGCAGTAAGAGGTCTGCGTTCCCGAAACATAGCCTGCCATATAAACCTTATCCCATCTGCCCGATTCAATTCTGAATTCAAAGGTTGTGCTGGGATAAACTTTGCCGTAAGTTCCGCCGATAAGCATAAACGAACGAGCGCCCGTTACAAGAATATCCTTACCGAGGGTGAAGTTATATCCGCCGCCGCAGAGGTATCTTGCGTTTGAACTGTGAGTGTTTTGAAGGGTTATATGCTCGATAATTGTATCGCCATAAAAGTTTATTGTATATTTACTTGAAAGCACCTCTGTTCCGGTTTTACCCTTGATAACCGCAGTGTATCCGGTGTTGGTCGGGAAATCAACACGGAAGTTGCCGGTATCCATCAAATAAAACTCGGTTTCGGTTACAACATAATTTGAAAGCAAGGTTATAACGCCTTTGGCATCGGTTAAACCCGTGGTCATTTCGCCTAACTTTGCATAAGCGGCGGTTATGGTTTTAAGCGGCGCTGATTCAACATCGCCTGCGTTACTGTCGCTTCCCTTCGCGTTATCAACATAAACGGTTATGAGTTTTTCTTCAATCGTAAACATTGATTCGTCGCTCGGTTTTCCGCTTCCGTTATCGGCATAGCGGATTATATAACTGCCGCAGGAGAGATTTTCGATTTTTGTTGTTCCTGCCGGAAGGGTAATAAACTCTTGCGCATCGGCAGGTTTATACTGATAAACCTTTGCGCCGTCAAGGCCTTCAACACAACCTGTTCCGCCAACCTCTTCGGGATTAACAACCGTGAAGCCTACCGGAGCATCGGAAAGGGATATTTTATTATCCTCAGATAATTCGCCTATATATCTGTATATATCAAACTTGCCGCCGTTCGGAAGCAAAACACCCTGCTGAGCCAATGAGCTGTTATAATCAGCGGTATCGTTGATATCCGGCTCTAAAAGATACATGGCAAGTGATCCGCCGATTTGAGCCAGCGGAATAACATAAACGCCGTTTTGGAAGCTAAACGCCTTATTATCGGAAAGAGAAGCCTCGGCAACCGTTCCCTCATACTGTTGAAGCTTAACCGCAACGGAATCGTTTATTTCATAATATTCGATACCCTGCCGTCTGATAAGATCCATTGCCTCATCAATACCCGGCGCGCCCTTTGGCAGAACATAAGCAGTAGGACGGGTTCTTGATCTGTCAACGGTATCAAAATAATAGTTTTTGATGTTTGATGTTGCCGTAACGGCACCTGTTGCATAGTTATAGGTTCTGTTAACAGTTGTTATATACTTGTTTCTTGTTGTGCTTGAATAAAGCGGGAAAATGCTGTTTTCATCATAGGTCTTTCCCATTTCGATGATATGCTCACGCTCGTTTTCAACGGCAGACTTAACCTCTGCTCTATGCTCAACAAGATAATCAATAAGACTTGTAACCGCGATATACTGCGCAACAACACGGCTTTCAAAACCGGACTTGCCGTTGCCGATACCTCTGGTTTCAACAAGCAATGTCATACCGCCTTTAAGGCTGTAATATCCGCGGCCTGATGAGAAGTTGTTGGTGTTGATCATCAAAGCATCTTTTGTGTTGCCCGAAACACCCGGATAATATGTTACATTCAAGCCGTTGCTGTTAAGACCGGTTATAACATTACCTATCGCCGCAATTTCGGTTTGTGTAAACTGCTGTGTGGAACTGAATCCGCCGCCTGCCGCAAGCAAAACATCACGGTAAACACCGCTTGCGGTTTCGTTATTTCCCGTATATTCGTGTCCGTCAATAAATACCTCGGGAACGAACATATCGTTAACGCTTTTAATAATTCTTGTTTCGTTCGCAACCTGCTTAATATGGTCACGGTTCGGGTCGAAGTTCTCGGTTGGAAGATTTCTGACAAAGTCCTTTGAGCCGTCGGGATTTGCGCGGGGGATCATAACGATATTAACATCGTTTAACACCTTATCGCCGTAAGCGCCGTCAAGCGTTTTCATTATCGCAAGCGCACCCTCGCCGCCTGCCGGTTCGTTGCCGTGGATCTGAGCGTCATACTGCAAGGTAACCTTGCCGTTAGCCTTAACAAGCGCTGCCGCTTCTTCGGCGGTTTTGCAAGCGGAAAGATCGGTTTTTGTGAACACAACCGCATACATATTAAGCGAATACTTTGTGCTCTCGCCAATTTTATAAACATACATATTATCGCTCGCATCATCAAGCGCTGTCATATATGCTTCCATTTCCTCATGGCTTGTAAATTCATGCGTCGCCTTGGTGGTGGAAGACATGGTAGGCGTTGTATAAACATCGGGATACTTGGTTTTCCACTCGGGATCGGGCGTAAATCTTGCCGCTTCCATTTCATCGGTATAAAGCTGAACGGTAGAGGTCGGTTCAAATCCGTTACCCGCTTTTCTGCCGGGGTCAACATTCATAACAACCCTATCGGCAAGTTTTTCGGCACTTAAATAAATCGCCTTTCTAACAGTATAGTAACCGCTTCCCGAAGAAACGGCACGGTAATTGCCGGGATCAAGATTTGTGAAGAAATATGTTTTTATTCCGTCCTTTTCGGTAACGGATTTTGCGGATAAAAGTGTGCCGTCCTTAAAGCCGGTATAAAACTTAACGGTAACGGCGGAGGGCGCGGTTAAATAAACGCCTTTTTCGATAACGCCGCCTTCAACAGCCCATGTTTTTTTGCCGCCCGAAACGGAAACGGTTTGAGCCGCAGTGCCAATAAATGAAAACGCATTATCGGTTGTATCCTGCGGGGCGGAAATATGAACGCCGCCTGAGAAGGACTCGGTGAAATCATAAGCGGTTTGACCCGAAACGGCATCCGTTATATCAAAAACGGAGGTTCCGCCGAGTTTAAGTATACCGCCGCCGGAAAATGAGTTTACGGTGTATTGCTCGCCCTTAAAGGTTGCGGTTTTATCGGCGATAACATCAATATTTTTTGTTCCCGTGCAGGTGATATTTATTGAGGGAACAACCGTGCAGTTTTTAAGGGTTAAATTGCAGTTTCCGTTTAATCCGCTGCCTGCAAGGCCGGAGGAAAGTTCGCCGTTTACGGTTGAGTCTTCAAGGGACATATTAACGCTGCCGCTGAATGTTCCCTTAGCATTAACAGCCGAAATCTGCAAAAGGTTGATTGTGCTGTTTTTAACGGTTACATTTGCGGAAATATTGGTCATTGTTCCGCTGTAAGTAGCGCCCAATTTATTGCAGGATGCGCCGTCGATCAAAACCTTACAATTTGTGTTTGATATCTTATTGGTATAAGCGCCGAAATAGATATTGGTCCAATCGCCGGAAAGAACCTCCATATCGTTAGACTTAGCATTGTCTGAGTTGCAGGGCATAAGCGAAATTATGGTTTTGGGATTAGCGCTTTCGGTTGAACATTCTTTACCGATAATAAACTTTGCGCCTGTTCCTCTGATGCTGACGGTTTTACCTGAAGTATTGCCGTTTTTGAAATGCATGTGATCAAAAGTGGTAGGTCCTAAAAGCACCAAAGCCGATTCGTCGGTATGCTTAAGAATAATACCCTGCGATTTATCGGTTGCGGTTATTTTAACAGTGTAAATATGAGTAGCATTAAGCTCAGGAGATATTTTATATGAGGAGTTTGTAGGAACAATGGTTACATTGGAGTCAAGCACGATATTGCCGACCGCCGTTTTATCGGAGCCAAGCCCCAACGCCTTCATATTTGCATCAAGCACAACATAGGCGTGAGAAAGGGTTTGAACCGGAGCCTCCTTAGTGCCGGGGTTTGCGTCACTTCCGTTTTCGTTAACATAAACGGTTGTATCGCCGGAAACGGCAACCGCACCGCCGGAAAGACCCGCCATGCAGGAAACAACGCAGGCAATGCTTAAAAGTACCGCCAAAA
>JAZUJA010000062.1:0-15645 GCA_045642495.1 Acutalibacteraceae bacterium | reverse complement strand
TTCCGGAAATGCAGGTGACGTATTAAGCGTACTCGACACGGATGGAAAAGAAATCATCAGCAAAGAGATTCCTTGTCCGTTTACCTCTGTTTTGATTAGTTCCCCCAATATTACCGTCGGTGATACCGTAACCTTAAAAATCGGCGATACCGAAACAGAAATCGAGGTAACCAATTCCACAGAAACCGGTATGGGCGGTTTCGGAAATAAAGGCGGTTTTGGTAATAGAGGCGGTTTCTCCGGTCAAAATGGTCAAAACCCGGCCAAGAACGGAGACGGCAATACTCCACCGGAGTTGCCAAACGGTTCGGGTGAAGGCGGAACATTTCCGCAGAGGTCAAACGGAGACAACGATCCGCCGCAAAAACCGGATGGAAACTTCCAAAACAGTGATATTCCCGAAGAACCAAACGGAACCACACCCGAAATGCCGAACGGTGATAACCGCAGTGAACAAGAAAAACCTGACGGAAATATGCCGGATGGAAACGGCAACCGTGATAATGAAAAAGGGCCAAATACAGTGCCTGGCAACAAAACTGATAATACCAATAACAGCATAGAACAATCAAACAAGCAAAGCAATATACCAATCTCGACATGGATTTTGATCGGCGTTTCCGCAATTGTCCTTATCGTTGGGCTGTTTATTGCACTCAAAAAGAAATATTAACGAAATAGTAGGAGCCTGTTGCATTCGCGTTGTTGCTGTTATCTTGAAATTTCAAGAGTTTGTATTATTATAGTCAAACTTGATAAAATAATAAGAATAATCTATGCTCGGCTTCGAATTTGGCAAGTGTAAAATGCCCGTACATCTTGAAATTTCGGGATTTCTGTGCTATAATTATTTGTCAGCAAAGAAAGCTTCTCGCTTTCAAAACAATGAAACCCTTTCGCCGAAGTCTCCAATTTAGTCTCCATTAAGCCGATACATCATGGTAAATTATAATTCAATATGGGAAATGCTAAAAAAGAGATATGACGGAATGGTAAGGCTTAAGGCGTTTAGGGACGAAAATATGAAAGTTCTTTTTGTTTCCCAACGATGAAGCCGATGGACTGATAAATTGCTACGGTACAGCAAACGCACAATGATAAAAATTCTATTTCGAGAGGTGTAGTATTATGGCAGATCGCAGAATAATCGCAACGAAAGAAGATTGGGAAATCTTTCCTATGCCCTCTAAAACCGCCACCTTCACCATAAAAAGGCATTTTACAGAAGAAGAAATAGAAAATCTTAAAGCCGGGCATATTCCCGAAGAAATGGAAGACAGATGGTTTTCATATTTTGAGGATAATAAATTATATATACATCGCAGTTGGAGCGGAATATGCGTCTATATAGTTGAATTTAACTTTAAGTCTTCTTTCTTATTCAAATTCAAAGAAGATAAGCATAATGTAACCGTTAACCGAGATGTCAACCAATATGCCTGCACAAATATTGATGAAGATATTGAAGAGTTAAATTCCCTGCTTAATTACTTTTCTTATAAAAGTAATATCCGATTATCAAACCGATAAACAAAAAAGAGGATTATAAATGGGATTAGCTGTTTTTTATCATCATTGCCGCAATAGCGCTTGGCGTTATTATCGGTATGGCACAGGTTAAAAAAACAAACCAACTCACTGCGGAAGGCAAAATAATAAAGCGTGACCTTAAATTCCACGAAATGCGTGAAACATTTTTGCTCACTATTCCGGATGGTGTTGACCTTGACGCTGAGGTTAAGGCAATTATCACACCCGAAATGCAAATCAGACACGGCAAAACTGACTAAGATTAAAAATTATTTATAATAATTGCAAAAGCAGAACGAAACGGCAAGTTTCGTTCTTCTTTTTTCGTTAGATATCCCCTGTCAATTATATTGCTGTGTTAAGCTTTACAAAAAGCGATGTTCCGATTAAATTGAAACGGGGGTAATCTTATATTTACTCTTAATTTTCTTAATATCAACCGCTGATAAAATTTGGCTTATCTTTACGGCAGGTGAACACTTTTCTTCCGCTTTCCTCAATAACGGCACTTGCCATGAGTGATTTGCCAACACCGGGTATGCCGTAAATCAGCAGTCCATTGGGAGTGGATACACCGAGTTTTGCTTATACCTCGCTGTTTTTCAGCGTATCGCTGATTTGTTTAAGTTCTTTCTTGATTGCAGTGTAGCCGATATTTTTTCAAATGTGTTCATATTTTTGACCTCTTTTTATTATTTTCAAAAAGCATTATAGTGATTGCGGCGTACCTTTTACGATACAAAACCGAAAATCACATTTATTCAACATCAGCAACGATTTTAATCTCATTACAATAAGCGTTAATAACCATGGCTTGCGCCAAAAGATTTGCTTCGTCGTTTATGAAAATTTCGGGTGTATTATGAAACATGAGATTACGAAGTCTTATTGAACGCTTAACAACATCGTAGGCCGCAATTTTATTACCTATGCGGCGTTTGGCGTTAACATTAGTTTCATTTTTATATGTGTAAAGAACAGCCTCTTCCTCTTTTGATACGAAAGTAAACTTAAGTTCGTTATATAAGCGCATCTCCTCACTTGAAACTTCTTTGCCGGACTTAATCTTTTCTTCAATAACTTTTAAATAATGAATGGTTTCCACTCTCCAAGAGATATCCATTTCTAAATCATAATCAATTTCCTCATCATAAAAATCACGGAGATAGGTTTCATAAACATCCGCTAGATCCGCAGAAAGATTTTCGGGAGCACAGTCAATATTTTCCGCGATTTCTTTAATTGCCGCATAAAGATAATCAAACTTGGATATAATCTTTTCCAAATCGGAATGTGACCAATTCATAGCGCACTTATAGAAATAATCTTCTTTTTCTAAATGTAAAGCGCTGTAATGCCACAAAGGGATATAAAGAGTGCCGTTTTCATCAGTATGTTCAAACATATTGATGATAGTCTCCTTGGGAGTGCGAGTAAAGTTTTCATCAGAATTGTTGTAAAGAGCAATTTTTGAAATATTCATAAATAATCCCCCATATCAAATCATTTTTTGTTTACAATATGATTATAGTAAGTGTTATGTTCTAAAAATGGTGCATAAAAAGAGCCGTGACAAAAAATCACAGCTCTTTTACTTATTTTTTATAAATTATTTTCAAAATTAATAATAGACTTTTCAAATTTTGGCGATATAATAATATACAGGAGATTGATGAAATGGAAAACCGATTAATTAGAAAAAATGAAATAGTATATTTTGATATTTTAAAAATATTAGCAACATTTTGCGTTATTTTAATACATATTACCAACAGAAGTTGGGATAGTAACGCCCCAAAAACATTGGAATGGTTTGTTTGCAGTATCGGAAACGGCATTGCAAGATGGTGTGTTCCGATATTTGTTATGATAAGCGGAGCATGTTTTTTAGATAAAGAAATAACACCTAAGAAGCTTCACAGCAAATATATTTTAAAAATTTTCACCACCTTGGTGTTTTGGTCCACGGCGTATGCAATTCTCGATGTTGCAAAAGGTTATCCTATAAAAGATATTTGGGTTCAAATAATATGCGGCCACTATCATTTATGGTTTTTATATATGCTTATCGGACTATATATTATTATTCCGTTTGTTTCATTGATTGCAAGATCAAAATCGCTTTCACGATATTTTTTGATAATTGCGTTTGTTTTCACATTTTTTATTCCGACTATACTTGCCATTATTGCGTCAATAAGCAGCGGACTTAGTAACACAATAATCGCGGTGATGAATAAGATTGATTTTCACTTTACCCTCGGATATGTTGCATATTATATAATCGGCTATTATTTATGCAAAAATGATATAAGCAAAAAAATCAGAATTATTATCTATATTTTAAGCGGTATAGGTTTTATCGGCGCTATCGGAATTTCGTTTTTCAGCTCAGTGTTCCATACCCCGTTATATGATGAATATTTTTCACTTTTTGTTTTGTTTGAAAGTATCGGCGTTTTTGTTTTATTCAAATATACTCTCGGCAAGAAAAACTTCAGTGAAAAAACAAAAAACGTTTTGGGTAAGCTTTCAAAATACGGTTTCGGCGCATACTTAGTTCACGATTTTATTATTGAGTTAGTTGAAGGAATGGGGCTTAATATAGGCACATTTAACCCTATCCTTTCGGTTGCGTTGATAACACTAACCGTTTTTGTTATTTCTTATTTAATTTCATTTATACTAAACCATATACCGTTTATAAATAAACACTTAGTTTGAAATTTACATTTGAAAGGAATTGTAAAATGAGCAAAAGCAATCCCAAAATAACGGTTCTTATTGCTGTTCATAACGGAGAGCAATATATCCGCGAAACGTTAGACAGCATTAAAAATCAGACCTTTAAGGACTTTGAATGCTTGCTTATAAACGATTTTTCAACCGACTCTACCCTATCCATTTTGGAAGAGTATGCAAAGCAGGACGATCGCTTTGTTATTCACAACAACGAGGTTAATCTTCGCCTTGCAAAATCGCTGAACGTCGGTCTTGAGCTTGCGCGCGGTAAATACATTGCCCGCCTTGACGCTGATGATATTTCCCTGCCCCAAAGACTTGAAAAGCAATATGAATATATGGAAAATCATCCCGAAATTTCGCTTTCATATTGCAAGCACTTTATTCTTAATAACGGTATGGTGCATATCGCAAACAGCGGTAAAAACCGCAGTATTGGAGGAATACCCGCTTCATTTTTATTTTTCTGCCCTGTTTTGCATCCCGGTGTTATTGTTAAAACGGATGTTATAAGAAAGTATAAATATAACCCCGAGCATACCTGTTCTGAGGATATGGAGCTTTGGAGCAGAATGATAATGGGCGGTGAAAAAATCGCCTGCCAAAGTGAATTCCTTGTTTTATACCGAATTCACGATTCACAGATAACTTCTGGAAGCTCTGAAAAGCAAAAAAACGAGGTTATTTCAATATTCAGTAAATACTATCAATTTAATTTCGGTCACGATTTAGATGAATACATCGACTTTCTTTCAAAGGGTGTTTATTTTTACGAGGAAAGGGATATAAATAAACTTTGCAAATTTTATAAAGCTTTGCTTAAAGCAAATAAAAAAGCCAAGAAATTCAAAAAAATCAATTTGACATTAGGTTTTACCGAAATTCTTATGGCATATAACTATAAAAAACATTTTACCGTTTCGGAGTGGTTTAAGTTATTGAGGGTATTAAAAGGTTATTTTATTCTTTTTCATTATAACTGGCTTGCAAGATATATTCGTGATATATTTATATCAGCAAATGCTGCCAAAAACAATAATTTCAAATTCACAAAACGAATTCATTATTTTGCACCTTATTATAAATATAAGAAATAAAAAAACAGCCCCCGATTTTCAAATGAGAATCGGGGGTTTTACTATACTTATGAATTAAAGACGATTGTTTTTCTTTGCGTAATCAGGAAGAAGACGCGGAGAAGGCATATCATCCTTAACACCTGCGGCAGCACGCTCTGCCTCAAAATCAGCAACATGAGCGATTGTAAGACCGGTAGGAACTTCGGTTTCCTTAACACGCTTAGCAGCTTGCTGACCGGCATTTCTGCCGAATACAATGATATCAAGCAAAGAGTTGCCCATAAGGCGGTTTCTACCGTGAATACCGCCAACAACTTCACCTGCGGCAAAGAGGTTTTTAAGGTCGGTTTCGCCGTTAACAGCGATATGAAGACCACCGTTTTGATAATGAAGTGTCGGGTAAACAAGGATAGGTTCTTTACGGATATCAATGCCGTGTTTAGCGAACATACGCATCATAGCGGGGATACGCTTCTCGATAGTGCCCTCGCCGTTTTTCAATTCGATCATTGGGGTATCGAGCCAGAGAGCATAACCCTCGGGAGTTTTAACACCCTTGCCTCTTGTTGTGCATTCGCGAATGATAGATGCCGCGGAAACATCACGGGTTTCAAGCGGATTCATAAATACTTCGCCATCGCAGTTAACAAGCATTGCACCAACTGAACGAACCTTTTCGGTTACGAGTGCGCCGTAAATCTGAGCCGGGAAAGCGGCACCTGTGGGGTGATACTGCAATGTATCGGGATACATAAGGTTAGCACCTGCGCGATAGCCCAAGATAAGACCGTCAGCAGTGGCACCGTAGTGGTTAGATGTCGGGAAGTTCTGATAGTGAAGACGACCTGCACCGCCGGTTGCCAAAACAACTGTTTTAGCACGAGCAATAAGAAGCTCTTCTGTTTCCATATTCATAAGAACAGCACCTGCGGCATTGCCCTTATCGTCCTTAATGATTTCGATTGCAGATGTGAAATCAACAACACGAATGCTGCGGTTCAAAACTTCATCACGAAGGGTACGCATAATTTCGGCACCGGAATAGTCCTTTGCGGCATGCATACGCTTGCGGCTTGTTCCGCCGCCGTGAGTTGTAACCATTGTGCCATCGGGCATCTTATCAAATTCAACGCCCAAAGAAGAAAGCCATTTAATAGCTTCGGGAGCATCAAAAACGAGTTTTTTAAGAAGATCTTTCTGAGCGGCAAAGTGACCGCCGCCGAAAGCATCAAGGAAGTGCTGTGCGGGAGAATCGTTAGGCTTATCAGCCGCCTGAATACCGCCTTCTGCCATCATTGTATTGGCATCGCCCATACGAAGCTTTGTTACGAGAAGAACATCAGCGCCTGCTTCGTTTGCTTCGATTGCGGCAGAGCATCCTGCGCCGCCACCGCCGATAATGAGAACATCGGCTTCATAATCGGGTTTTGAAAGGTCGAGTGTACGACCTGCAAGACGGGATTTACCCTCTAAAAGTGCTTTAAGTTCAAGCGGAACCTTCTGGCCCTTATCGGGACCTACTGTAAGAGTATCGAACTGCTCTTCACGGAAGTCCGGATGATAGGTTTTAAGAAGTTCTTCCTTTTCCTCTGCTGTCATACGGCGAGGATCAAGTTTAATATTAGCCTCACGGGCTGCCTCTACCTTTTTAATTGATTCATTCATTAAAGGATCAGCGTACATATCTCTTATCCTCCCTTACTTTTCAATTTCACGCGTGTTGTAAAGTTCTTTTATCTCTTCAATCGGCTTACCCATAAGGTCTTCAATAAGAGCTTCAAACTTACCTTCGTTGATTTCTTCAACACGCTCATTAAGATGTGCACAATCAGGAGCGATATACTTACCGTTCAAACGGCGGGCAAGCATACCAACCTGCGGATGAGAAATGCCTGCAGGGCAACGGGAAGAGCAAACACCGCACATAACGCAGTCGAAAGACTCTTCAGCGCATTTTTCAAAATCGCCACGCTGAGCATAAGCGATATACTGCATAACATTAAGACCCTGTGTGCAGGATTTTGTGCAGGAATTACAGCCAACGCAGGAATAAATTTCCGGATAAAGCTGCATCATAATCTGTGCAGTGGGCTTTACCTTTTCAATATCAAATACCTGCTTAACAAGCGGGAAGAAAGGCAAAGTTGCAACATACATATTATCCTGAACTTTTGTTGAGCATGCGAGGCATGCTTTAAGTTCGTTATCACCGGCTATACGATAGATAGTAGCGCAGGCGCCGCAGAAACCGTTTCTGCATCCGCAACCGCGAACGAGTTTATATCCGGCATATTCGAAAGCCTCCATAATAGTGGCGCTTTCGGGTACTTCATACTTTTTTCCGTAAAGGAAAACCGTAACCATATTTTCCATATAAACACCCTTTCAGATTATTTGTTTTAATACATCAATATTCATCCGGCAATTCATCAAGCTCATCAAAGCGGAAAACCGGACCGTCTTTACAAACATACTTATTACCGATGTTGCAACGACCGCATTTTCCGAGAGCGCATTTCATGCGAAGTTCCATTGTTGTGTAAATATTTGTGCGGCTAAAGCCAAGCTCCATAAGTCCGCCCAAAGTAAACTTGATCATGATAGGCGGTCCGCACATAACAACTGTTTTGCTTGTATCGGGATTAAGTTCCTTAACATAGTTCGGAACAAAGCCTACATGTCCTGTCCATTCGGGTTGTTCACGGTCGATCGTGAGATGAACATTTATCTTATACTCGGGTTTAGACCAAGAATTAAGAATTTCCTCATAGTCAACAAGATCTTCCATAGAACGAGAACCGTACACAACATCAATGGTGCCGTATTTTTCGCGGTTTGCGATGCAATAATTGATAACGGAATGAAGCGGAGCCAATCCGATACCGCCGGCGATGAACAACAAGTCTTTACCGACAAATTCCGTATCAACCGGGAAGCCGTTACCGTAAGGTCCGCGAAGTGTTACCTGCTGACCTTCTTCGATAGCATGGATCCATTCCGTAACGCAACCGCATTTTTTAATGGAAAACTCAAGATAATCTTCTTCAGTGGGTGAAGAAGTTATGGAGAACAACGCCTCGCCTATGCCGGGCATTGAAAGCATGGCACACTGACCGGGGATATGTTCAAAGGGTTTTTTACCGTCTAAACCGACAACTCTGAATGATTTAACATCAGGAGTATCAACGCGGATTTTTGTTACAACGGCAATTTCGGGAATTAAAGGATCTCTTTTCATTTCTCTTCTCCCTTCTTTTCGCCGAGTGTGCGAATAACTTTAACAATATTCATATTTATCGGGCATTTCTTTAAGCAACGGCCACAGCCTACGCAACCAAACTCGCCTTCCTGACGATCCGGGAAGTAAACAAGCTTATGCATAAAGCGCTGACGGAAACGCTCCTTCTGAGTGGGACGGGGTTGACCTGCCGACATCTGAGTGAAATCGGAATACATACAACTATCCCAACAACGGAAACGGCGAACCGTGTGTCCGTCATTAAATTCCTGAACATCATAGCACTGGCAGGTTGGGCAAACAAAAGTGCAGGTTCCGCAACCGAGGCAAGCTTCGGAAAGTTTTTCCCAAACGGGAAGCTCGAACAATTCCTCTGTTTTGCCTTCGCCGACTGCTGATAAATCAAGATTTTTAAGCGGCATAGCCTCTGCCTTCTCGCTTATTGCAGATTTAACGCTATCAGCGGAAGTATCGGCAACCTCTTCGCCAACACCTGCCAAAAGCTTTTCGCCTTTTTCGGTATCAGCGGTAAGATAGAGCGCATCTTCGCCGAAGAAAGCGCGAACATCAGCACCTTTTACAGCATTATTAAGTGCAGGATCAATGCCGAAATTTGAGCAGAAGCAGGTTTTTTCGGGAGCATTACAAGCAAGAGAAATAACCGTTGCGGCATTTCTTCTTTCTTCATAATAACTATCAACGGGTTCTGCCAAGAAAACGCGATCAAGAAGAGCAAAGCTCTTAACATCGCAGGGACGAACACCGAAAAGAACAAACGGCTCGGCAACATCGCGGGTTTCGATAGTTTCGATTTCCCTGCCTGTTACCTTAAATCCAACAAGGTTTTCAACCTGCGGGAAGAAAAAGTCCTTTGCGCTTCTGACAGTGTTAAGTTTTTTGGTGAGTTCCATACCATCCTCAAAAGGCTTAAAATATGCTTCGCCTTTTTCATTATCGGTTGGAATATAAAGCTTTTGATTTTCAGAAATCTTTTTGAAGAAATCATTAAGATCAGCTAAAAGAATCTTTTTCACTGTTCGTTGCCTCCTCTCTCGTATATAACGGAAGGTTCAGCATCTTCCTTAGTGAAATCCGTGAGCGGAGCGCGGGTTTCAAGATCCGCACCTGCCTGGAAATCACCGTAAAGATCATTGATATCTTTCATATATTTTCTGTTAAGAAGGTGGAGCGGAATATGCTCAGGGCAAACACGTGAACATTCACCGCAATCGGTACATCTGCCGGCAACATGGAAAGAACGGATAACATGGAAAAGATTTTCTTCAAAACTATCCGCAACTGCCTTGTTTCTTGCAAGATCCGGGTTATCAAAAACGCATTTTTCGCAGCTGCATGCCGGACATACATTACGGCAGGCGTTGCAACGAATGCAACGGGAAAGTTCATTCTGCCAGAACTCATAACGCTCTTCCGGAGTCATTGCCTCAAGCTTGGCAACCTCATCAAAGCGGTCAATTTCTGCACTTGTGCAGGAAGCAGGAGTTTCTGCCTCTAAAACCTCATCGCAATCAATAAAGCTGAACGCTTCTTCGGAAAGAGATTTACAAGTTTTGCATTTAGCAAGTTTTTCGCCGTCTATTCCCTTCATACCGTCACAAGGAAGACCGATAGCATAAACGTTTTCACGGTTAATACGGTGTTCCTTTTGAAGCTGAACAAAGGAATAGTTATCGCAGGGTTTAAGTATAACGGCAATTTTGCCTTCACCCTTTGAGGCCTTGATAAGATACTTTGAAAGGTTTGCACCGCAATATTCATTGAATACAAAACCCTTTTCAAGCTCATCAACCGATTCAAATACGGCGGGAGTAAGATCCTCTTCAAATTCACCCTTCTGCCAACCAAGCACGCGGGCAACTTCGCCGGAGGATAAAAGCTCTTTCAGCTTTGATGTTAATCTTTCAGCGCTGATTTGCATCTTAAGTCCTCCAATCTGCGATTTTCGCCTAATTTAGTGATAGTTTCTGCAAACTCATTCATTGTTTTTGCAAATTTTGCACCCTCTGCCGCAGAAACCCATTCAACACGGGTACGCTCTTTTTCAATGCCCAAATAATCAAGCATTGAGAAAAGAAGGGTCATACGGCGACGGGCATAATAGTTGCCGGTTGTATAGTGACAGTCACCGGGGTGGCATCCGCAAAGAATAACACCGTCAGCACCGCGCTGGAATGCACGGAGAATGAACATGGGGTTAAGTCTGCAAGAGCAAGGAATGCGGATGATCTTAACATTTGCAGGGTAACTTAAACGGTTTGTTCCCGAAAGGTCTGCACCTGCATAGGAGCACCAGTTACAGCAAAATGCAACGATAGTCGGCACCCATTCTTTTTTCTCTACGGAAGCATTAACATTATTTTCATTTATTTGCATATTGCGTCAACCTCCGCCATAATTTGTTTATTTGAGAAGCCCTTAAGATCCATAGCGCCGCTCGGGCAAGCTACGGTACAAGCGCCGCAACCCTGACATACTGCCGGGTTAACCTGAGCCACGCGGCGAATAAGAGTTGTGCGGTTAGGACCGCGGAATTCCTTATCCTCGTAAGTGATTGCGCCGTATGGGCAAACCTTTTCGCAGGAAGAACATCCGTTACACATCATTTCATCGGGTTGTGCTGTGCAGGGGTTAGTTGTAAGGGCATCTTTTGCAAGAAGTCCTATTGCCTTTGAAGCTGCCGCACCTGCCTGAGCAACCGTTTCCGGAATATCCTTAGGACCTTGGCAAGCACCTGAAAGGAATATGCCTGCTGTCGGGCTTTCAACCGGACGAAGTTTCGGGTGAGCTTCGGTGAAGAAATCGTTAGTATCCATAGATGCGGTGAGCATTGTTGCAAGCGGACGAGCGGATTTATCCGGCTCGATAGCAGCGGCAAGGATTACCATATCAGCATCAATATGAAGCTGTTTTCCGTCGATAAGATCGGAAGCCTGAACCTTTAACACGCCGTTTTCGGGAACAACCTTACCAACCATACCTTTAATATAATGAACACCGTATTCTTCAACGGCTCTTCTATAAAACTCATCAAAGTTTTTACCGGGAGTACGAACATCGATATAGAATACATATACATCGGTATCCGGATATTTTTCACGGCAGAGCATTGCATGCTTTGCGGTGTACATACAACAAATTTTTGAGCAATAGGGTTTGCCCTTTTCGCCGCCATCACAACGAGAGCCGACACACTGAACGAAAACGAGTGTTTTCGGATGCTTGCCGTCGGAGGGACGGAGGAGTGTTCCGCCGGTAGGACCTGCAGCGTTCATAAGACGCTCAAATTCCAAAGAGGAAACAACATCGGGGCTCTTTGAATAAGCAAACTCATCGAATTTTGAAAGATCAATCGGATTAAAGCCGGTTGCAACAACGATTGCACCGTAATCTTCCTCAATAAATTCATCCTGCTGCTTATAATCAATTGCGCCTGCGCCGCAAACCTTTGAACAAACACCGCACTTGCCGTTTTTAAGCATATTGCAGTGGTTAGGATCAATAGTTGCAACCTTCGGAACTGCCTGAGCAAAAGGAATATAGATAGCACTGCGGTTATCCAAACCGAGGTTAAATTCATTGGGAACTTTCTTCATTGGGCACTTTTCAGTGCAAAGACCGCAGCCGGTACACTTAGTTGTATCAACATAGCGAGCCTTTTTCTTGATGGTTACATGGAAATTACCAACATAACCGCCAACCTTTTCCACTTCGGAATAAGCAAGAATACGAATATTCTCATTCTGTGCGCAATCAACCATTTTAGGTGTTAAGATACAAGCCGCACAGTCAAGTGTCGGGAAGGTTTTATCAAGCTGGGTCATCTTGCCGCCGATAGTGGGCTTAGTTTCAACGATATCAACCGGGAAACCTGCATCGGCAATATCAAGCGCGGTTTGAATACCCGCGATACCGCCGCCGATTACGAGCGCACGCTTAACAACGGGGCTTTTACCCTCTTGAAGCGGAGCGTTAAGATGAACTTTAGCGATAGCGGCACGGCCGAGAATAATCGCCTTCTCTGTGCCTTCTTTTTTATCTTTATGTATCCATGAGCACTGCTCACGAATATTTGCAACCTCTACAAGATAGGGGTTGAGGCCTGCCTGAGCGCAGGTCTTGCGGAATGTTGCCTCATGCATACGGGGTGAGCAAGAGCAGATAACAACGCCGGTTAAACCGAGTTCTTTAATCTTTTCCTTGATCATATCCTGACCCGTTTGAGAACACATATACTGATAGTTGGTGGAGAAAACTACGCCCGGCTCGTGACTGAGAGCTTCGGAAACGGCTTCCACATCTACCGTTGCGGCAATATTACTTCCGCACCAGCATACAAATACACCGATTTTCTGCATACTTTTCCTCCTTACTTTTTATACTTACGGAACGCGGAAACCACTGCCTGCTGCGGAAGATCCGGATCGGCTTCGGACATCGGCGGAATTGCCTCTGCCTTGATGTGATTAGCGTTCTGTTCGCGAATTACCAATGTTCTTACTGCCTCGATAAGTCTTGCAGGCTCAACCTGGCGAGGACAACGCTCAACACAGGCAAAGCAGGAAAGACAGTTAAATATTCCCTTTGAGGAGGCAAGCTCATTTATGCGTCCGCTTTCAACCATTGAAACGAACTGATGGGGATGAAAATCCATTTCATCATAAGCCGGGCATGAACCGGAGCATTTTCCGCATTTCATACATTTTCTGGGATTAACGCCGGTAATAACGAGGATTTCTTCCATAACATTTTGTTCTTTCATAGTTCCTCCTTACTCCTTTACGCCCAATGCTTCAGCCAAAAGCTCGGTAAAGAAAACAACCTTAACTTTTCCGTTTGCATTTTTCTTTAAGTTATAATAACAAAGCGGACAAGCCGTTACGATTGTTTCAACGCCGGAATTAACCGCATTTTCAATGATTTTATTGCTCTGTTTTGCAGCATATCCGTTGTTTTCAACAGCCATATAGCCACCGCAACATTCATTACGCATACCGTAATAAACAGGTGTTGCGCCCATAGCAGAAATTAAATTTTCAAGTATTGTGGGATTTTCGGGATCATCAAGTCCCATCTGCTTAGAAGGACGGAGCAACAAGCAGCCGTAATAAGCGCCGATTTTTTGGCCTGAAAGCGGATTTGTTACCTTTTCCTTAACAGTTTCAAAGCCGACCTTATCACGAAGAACCTCCAAATAATGATATACTTCTGTTTCTCCCACATAAGGTTCGCTTAAATCGTTGCTGAGATAATTGTTTGCAGCGGTTCTGAACTTTTCATCTTCGGCAACATCGCAATTTGTTCGCTTTATCACATGGTGACAAGCGGAGCAAAGCGTTACAAGATCATTGCCGAGACTTTTTGCTTCAGCCAACGCATAAAATGCTGCAAGACGAGTTGCTATCTCATCACGGGCCTGCGGATAAACCGCACCGCAACATTGCCACTCGGGAAGTTCTTCTAAAGTAAATCCAAGTGCTTCGGCAGCTTTAAGTCCGAACGCTTCCAAATCCTTTCCCGTTGTTTTTAACGTACAACCGGGGAAATATGAAAACTTCATATTAAACTCCTTTCAAAAAAGTTTATTGTTTTTTTATTAAATCATTTTATCAGGATGAAAAACTTCATCAAAGCGCTCTTCGGTCAAGAAACCGAGCTGAACGCATGCTTCCTTTAATGAAATATTATCCTTAAACGCTTTTTTAGCGGTTTTTGCCGCATTTTCGTAACCGATATAAGGATTGAGCGCGGTAACGAGCATTAAGGAGTTATAAAGGTTATCGTGCATTTTTTCCTTATTAGCTTTAATACCGACAGCGCAGTTTTTGTTGAAGGACAACATACAATCTGCGAGAAGACGGGCAGACTGAATGAAATTATAAGCCATAACCGGCATAAATACGTTAAGCTGGAAATTACCCTGAGATGCGCCGATACCGATTGTTGCATCGTTACCCATAACTTGAATTGCAACCATAGTTACAGCTTCGCACTGTGTCGGGTTAACCTTACCGGGCATAATTGAAGAACCGGGTTCGTTTTCGGGAATAAATATTTCGCCGAGACCGTCACGCGGACCTGAAGCAAGCCAACGAACATCGTTTGCGATTTTAAGAAGGTCAGCCGCAAGAGCTTTAAGAGCGCCATGGCAGAAAACAATCTCGTCTTTAGATGTTAAAGCATGGAACTTATTTTCAGCAGTTTTGAAATCTTTGCCCGTGAGCATAGATACCTTTTCAGCAACCAACTTATCAAATCCTGCGGGAGCGTTAAGTCCGGTGCCGACTGCAGTACCGCCCAAAGCCAACTTTTTAAGTTCGGGAAGTGCGGCTTTAAGGAGTTCCTTATCTTTTTCAAGACTGTTTCTCCAACCGGAAATTTCCTGAGAAAATGCAATCGGAACAGCATCCTGAAGATGAGTACGGCCCGATTTAACAATGCCCTCGTTTTCCTTTTCAAGGCGCTTGAAGGTTTCTACAAGTGTATCAATAGCCGGTAAAACTTTATCTTCAACCACCAAAACCGCGGCAATGTGCATTGCGGTCGGATAAGTATCGTTTGAGGATTGAGACATATTTATATCATCGTTCGGATGAAGAAGCTTCTCCCCTGCAATTTCATTTCCGCGATTTGCAACAACCTCGTTTGCATTCATGTTTGACTGTGTACCGGAACCGGTCTGCCAAACAACAAGCGGGAAATGCTCATCAAGCTTACCACTTGTAACTTCTTCACAAGCCTTGACGATAGCATCTTTTTTAGCTGCGGTCATTTTTTCGGGCTTGAGTTCGAAATTCGCAAGAGCTGCTGCTTCTTTAAGAATTCCGAAAGCATGTGTGATTTCGCGTGGCATTGTTTCAAGACCAACGCCGATTTGAAAGTTGTTGCGGCTGCGTTCGGTTTGAGCTGCCCAATATTTATCGGCAGGAACCTTAACTTCGCCCATAGAATCGTGTTCAATACGATACTCCATATTTATTACTCCTCTTTGTAAATGATATGCTTTTTTATTTATGCAAAGGTCTTTTCAGACACTCT
>JAZUJA010000061.1:0-15671 GCA_045642495.1 Acutalibacteraceae bacterium | reverse complement strand
TTAACATAATTATCAACGATAGTTTTATAGTCAAGCATAGTATCGCTGATATTACGGATATTTTCATGCTGTTTACGATAGATGATGTATGCCTTTGAAACATCATCATAACCTGCTTTACTGAGAACAGACTCAACACTGTCCTGAATGCTTTCAACGGTGATCTGTTCATCAACGATCTTCGGCTCAAAATCCGAAGTAACTTTCAAAACAAGAAAATCTATTGTATCGGGATGATAGTTCTTTTCGCAAGCGTTAAACGCTTTGATTATAGCATCTTTAATTTTATCAAGATTAAAATCTACAACCGTTCCGTCTCTCTTAATAACTGTGTACATTTTTATTTCCTCCTATTTTTTTATGTTTCTTAAAGAATATACCACACATTGTGCGGTATGTCAAGAGCAAAACACAATATATAGTGTTAAATTCCTCTCAGCTTTGCGGATTTTACATATATAGCCGCTATTTTTCCCATATTTTGCAATTCTTCTTTTGAAACGGCGTGCAGATTATCGCATATAAGCTCGCCGCTATCAACAAAGTTTTGCAAATAATAAGAACTGCCGCTTCCGATATAACGGGCAATGCTTTCGATATCGGACACGGTATGGAATTCTTTTACAACGGTTGTGCGAAATTCATACTCAATACCGCTGTTTTTTATAAGATCAATACTTTTTTTGACAAGGCTTACATCAAATCCGCTTACCCCGACCGTTTCGGGATATTTTTCGAAACTGTTTTTAACATCCATAGCGATATAATCAACAAGTTTTTCCTCAATAAGCTCGTTTAATTTATCGGGGAATGTGCCGTTTGTATCAAGCTTGACCTTATACCCCATTGCCTTAATCTTTTTGATGAAACCGGCAATGTCGATTTGACAAAGCGGCTCTCCGCCCGTTATGGCAACACCGTCAAGAAGCGTTGTTCTTGATTTCAAAAAATCGAGAATTTCATTTTCATCATACTGCGGTGTTTCGTTGATTTTTGTGACAAGTAATGCATTATGGCAAAATGGGCATCTGAGATTGCATCCACCCGCAAAAATCGTGCAGGCAACCCTGCCGGGATAGTCAAGAAGTGTCATTTTCTGAAATCCGTGTATTTTCAATATATTCCACTCCTTTTGCGATCTTTCAAAATAATACCACAATATATCGTATGTTGCAAGAAAAAATAATACCCAAAAAAGCGATATAAAATATGTACACTTAAAACAAAAGACCTATTCGTTTCCCTACTGTTACCGATTTTATCGGAAGAACGATTCCGCCTTTTTCAGTTGTTCTTCTGAGGGCAAAACATCGGGAAGATTATTTTCGTATCCGAGAGAAAGATATTTATTTCCCGCAAAGTTATGAAAGGGAAGAATTTTAACGGCGGTAACCGATTTTAGCGTCTTAACATATTCCGCTATTTTTTCGATTTGATCATCATTAAACTTCGGGACAAAAGGAATTCTTATTTCTATTTTTTTACCCTTTGAGTCTAAATACTCTAAGTTTTCAAGAATTATATCGTTATACTCACCTGTGCACTTTTTATGCACATCACGGTCAAGCGCTTTTATATCATAAAGAAAAGTATCGGTATAATCAACCACCTTATCAAAAGCGGATTTAGGCACAAAGCCGCTTGTATCAACGGCGGTGTTTATGCCTTCTTTCTTTAACGCTTTAAGCAGTTCTGCGCAAAAATCAGGTTGCATCAAGCATTCTCCGCCCGAAAGAGTCACTCCCCCACCGGAATTATCATAAAATTCGCGATCTTCAAGAAGTATCGGCATAAGTTCCTCAACTGTTACGCGTTTTCCGTAAAAATTCAAGGCACCGCCAAGACACACCTTAGCACATTCGCCGCAACCTACACACAAACTGCGGTTAAAGATATGTATTCCCTTCTCGGTTTTTTGCGCTTTTGCCCGGCAAACGCTTTCACATTCGCCGCAATTTATACACTTTTCTTTATAGTATGCCACCTGCGGCTCAAAACCTAACCCCTCGGGATTATGACACCAAACACATTTTAGCGGACATCCTTTTAAGAAAACCGTTGTTCTTATTCCTTCGCCGTCATGAACGGCAAAATGCTTAATATCTGAAATTAAAGCTTGCATTTTCATCAACTCATTGCATTATATTTTCTGCGCGTTTTATATAAGCGTTCTGTTCCTTTTCGGAAAGATTATTCCAAAGAACATTCCAGCCGCAAACACGCACCTGCAAATTTTTATATTTTTCGGGATTTTTTTGCGCATCACGAAGTGTGGCGGCATTGAACACATTAAACTGTATTGCCGAGCCGTTATTCTTTATATATGTTTTAAGGAGCGAATCCAAAGCGCAAATCCCCTCCTCACCCATAGTTGCCGAGGAATGAAGCATAACATCAAGACAAAAAGATTCGTGATACATATAAGGTTTCAAATTAACGGCGGATTTTATAAGTGCGGTTACGCCCTGCTTATCCATACCGACGCTGGGGGAAGCGTTTTTTGAAATCTCATCTCCCGCCATTCTACCGTCGGGCGAAGCGCCGGTTTTTTCGCCCTGCCACAAAAACTGCATAGCAGAGTGAAGAAAAGCTTTATATACTCCGCCTCTTGCATTAGGGCGATTATTAACATTATTGCAGAAAAATCTTGACAATGCTTCTGAATAAATATCGGTTTCGGGATCGCCGTTTCCGTATTTATGCTTACTGTTAATAATTTTAAGGCGAAGCTTTTCAAATCCGTTCCAGTTCGCATCAAGGGCATCTTTTAATGTTTCAAGTGTTATTTCGCCTTTATCGAACACAAACTCTTTAACCGCCATAACCGAGTCAACAAGACTTGCAAGTCCGCAATTAAGCACAGCGGAATTATTGAATTTTACGCCGCACTGATACGCATCAACGCCTTTTTGAAGACTGCCCTCAATGGTTGCGGAATACATTGAAGAAGGATTTATAAGCCCTAAATACTTTTCATATTCATCGGCAACATATATGATTTTATCAATAAGATATTTCCATTGTTTTAATACCGCGCCGTAAAAATCCTCAAAGGTTTTAATATCATTTAGATTGCCGGTGGTTATGCCGATTTGCTTTTTAAGCGTGGTATCGTAACCGTTATTAAGCACATATAAAATCGGTTTAATTGCGTTTACATAGCCCGTTATGGTTGATACCTCATTTGCTCTGACACCTGTTTCATAGCACCCTCTGATATCCATATTAAGTGCCTCAGTATAGGTGGCGCCGTATCCCATAACCGCTTTTATCATTCCCGGTTCACAACAAAAGACAAAACTGTTTCTGCCGTTTCTTATCATATCATAAACCTTATTGAGGAAGTCTTGCGGCGTGTTAAGATTTGCCTTGATTTGAATTTTCGGGTTATACAATCCGAGTTCGTTATAAACATCT
The DNA here is from genome assembly GCA_045642495.1 of Acutalibacteraceae bacterium. GTDB lineage: Bacteria > Bacillota > Clostridia > Oscillospirales > Acutalibacteraceae > UBA737. The sequence continues at coordinate 12,254 of JAZUJA010000061.1, read as the reverse complement.
AATATATCATAGGATAATTCGTTTATCTTACTGTTGCCCTGGTCGTCTGTGCCGCCCATATAAAACGGCTGACCCCAATAGTTTCCTATCGCCTGCCACTGCAACATAAAATAACCAAGCAGTTCTTTTATCTCATCTCTTGAAAAAGTGCCGTTTTCAAGATCATTTTTATAAAAAGGATAAAGGGTGTTATCAAGGCCGTTTCCAAGCGAACGCACCTGATAAAAATCGACCGATTCAGATACAATGAAATAGATATACATAAGCTGCATCGCATCGTAAATATTTTTCGGTGCGCCGTCACGCAAATTTTTAAGGCAGTTTGCAACCTTATTCGCCTTTGCGTGTGTTTTAGTTAACGCATACTGATAAAGGCGGTCAACAAACTCGATAATAGCGCTGTATTCAATTTCAATTCCTTCAAAGAACGCTTCAACATCATCCGTTAATGTGCCGTTTTCGGAATGTTGCTTTTTATATTTTCTTGCGCGTTCTCTGATTCCTGCAAAGCCAAGCTCAAGAAGAGATTGCCAATCGGGAACAACATGGTCAAAATCAGGCCAGACAGCAACTGCACCCGATTTATTAAAATCATCCATTATCGCCGATATTTCGGGTATTTCACTGAATTTTTCGGTTTTCCATTTTTTAAGGGTGGAACATAGCGCCAAGCGATTGCAAGAATAAAGAGTTATAAAATAATCGCTTTCATTTATATCAATGCGCGTATTTTCCAAAACATATTTAACCGCGTTTGCCTTAGCAACGGGGTGCGGCAAATCGGACAGTTTATTTGAGAGTTCACTTAAATTTGCTTTTATTTCATCATTTGTAAGTCCTGTATTCGAATCGCACTCATAACCGTTATAATTAAACCTCTTATAAGCATCAAACGGTTTTTCGGGATCATGATACTTTCTTTCTATCGTTGGTCTGTCATAACTTAATGTCTTAAACATAAAACACCCGCCGTCCTTTCATATATATTTTAGCATAGATTTAATATTCTGCTATAATTTTTCAAAACCACTTGTCATTTTCGAAACAAAATATTATAAAAAAGCGGGCAATTATTTGCCCGCATTATATACACATTTTTAATTTATGCCTTATGATTTTTGATGAATTTCATCAGTCTTAACCAATCAGTACGGCCGAAAAAGTGAACACCGTCACGCAGATGATAGCCAACTGAACCTTCAAGCGAGGTCTGATCAACCGAGAAAGGCGTATTATCGCCGCAAAAACCGTTTAGTCCGTTCAAACTCCAAGCGGGAGAGGCGGCGATGCAGGAAAGCTGCTCGGAATACTGATCCGCCCAAACATCAAGGCTTGCGCTGCCGACAAGAAGATATCTCGGCGCTATCGCCGCAAGAAGAAAATGCTGATCAAACGGTCTTTCATCGGGAGATTTTGCATACTTTGAAAAATTATCGCAAAACCAAAAAGGATACACCCTAATAATCGATTCAAGCGTTTCTGCGCCGTTATGTTTAATGCGTTCATAAGCCGCGCCGCAACAACCGGAATCATTAGAATATGTAAAACGCACACGCTCATCCTGTGCGCCGCACCAAAGTGCCGTTTTTCCAAGGCGTGAATGCCCTGCAACGGTAATGCAATCGGGGTCAACCTCTTTTCTTGTGACAAGATAGTCAATAGCCCGGCTTGCGGCAAATGCCCACATGGAGATTTTTCCCCAGGTGACCGTTTCGTTTCTTTGATACATTGCGGCAATTCCGTTTGTAAAGTCACCGTCATCAGTTGTAACGGCGTTATAATAAATCACAGCAAGGGCAAACCCGTTTTCAATAATTTCTTCTGCGGGAATATACCTATGATAAGGCTCATCGCTGAAATTAAGCATAACTATAAGCGGACAATGCTCTTTTTTAGGAGCAAAAAAGCGGATAGGAAATGAATACTCCCCTAATTGAGCCTTGAAGCTGATTTTAATTGTTTCGAGCACAGCATGACCGGAGCAACACTTTTTCTCACACTCGGTAACAGTGCCGCTTACTGTTTCGGGCGGTTTTGGAGAATAACCGTACTCCTCTCGGCTTAGAATATCAATGATTTCCGAACGGCGTTCTTCCCATCGGTTTGAGGTTACGGCAGTTCCGTCAGCAAATTTCAAAAGTTCCGGTTCAAAATTCATGGATCTTCTTTCCCCTTTTGTGTCAATTCCGTTTGCTGTGTAACGGTTCGTGTCAAACACATTATAACTCAATACAAACCGTTGTCAACACCGATATACAGATAAAAATATGTCGGTGAATGTCGCATTGTTTTTCATTATAATATTCTTGAAATCCAAAAAGGAAGGGAGTATTATAACAAATGGATTTTAGTTTAAGCAAATTCTTATCAGGACTATGGGGTGAACCTTATGATTGGGTTAAGTGGGTGCACAGAAATTTAAGTGATAACCACTGTCCCGAATGCCTGATGCTTGACGGCTGTTTTTTCAAAGGCAATAATCATCCACCCCACCCTCACCATCCGTATTGCCACTGCATTTTGGAAAATATAATGCATAGTGAAGTGGAAGCAAAAGCAAAAGTTTTTGCTGATTACCGAAAGTTTGACCCATACCTATTCAACACACAAGGTAAAGAAACACACGGTAAGGAAAAAATGTTCCATTCATGGGGTTACGATGTGACTGACTCAAATTATTTGAAATCAGAAATCGAAAAGCAAGGACTTAGAAAATATATTGCAGGAGATTACAAATTAGGCTTTTTAAATAAATACGGTCAAAGGATAAGCATAAGAATCGAAATACCGAACAGAAATTCAAATTATAATGTATCATTTGATGCGGGATTTATGGTTTACCCAAACGGTGAAATAAGATTAAACACGCCATACGGAGGAAAATAATATGAAATATCTTGATTGCGTAGAATTAACAGTAGAAAAAGATGAATATGCAAAAAATGGTCTCCACAAAGGAATGCAGGGAGTTATTTGGTTGGAAGAATCCTTAGACGGAACTTGGGATGTGTTTTTTGATTTATGGGGTGAACACTCTCCGATAGGTGACTTTGCGATAAAGGAAGAAGATTTAAAGCTATTGCCTAACGGGATGGATGCCAGAGTTAACGAAAGAATCAAAGCCGAATTTGGCGAGTAAACACTAAAAATACAACTTAAATAAGATTATTAAACAAACTATGTAACGGGTGAATTTATTTCGCCCGTTATTCTTTATGACGCATCTTTCAATTTATTTTCATTTGCAACGCTTTGAGCGGTTTCAAGCATATTTTCGGCAAAGATTGCATAGCCGGTGGTTGGATCATCTACCAATACATGCGTAACAGCGCCGATCAGCTTACCGTTTTGAAGTATCGGACTACCGCTCATTCCCTGCACGATACCGCCTGTTTTTTCAATAAGTGATTTATCGGTTACGGTCACCGTAATATCCCTATCTTTATCGAAAATGCCGCCTGAATTTATCTTAATTTTACAGGAATACTCCTTGGGTATATCATCCGATATTGTGCAAAGAATTACGGCATCGCCCGACTTTATCTGCGATGTTGCGGCAACATCGACATAACGGTTTTCGGATATATCGGACCGCGGTGTGCCGTAAACACCGTTTTCAGAGTTTAGCGTTATATCCGCAAAAACGGAATATTTGAGTTTTCCTTTAAGCTCACCCGGTGTGCCGCGTTTTCCTTTTTGAACAGATATAATATCCGCCGGCACCATCTGCCCTCTTTGAACGGTAACAAGGCTATCGGTTTCGGTATCATAAACGCCGTGACCGAGGCCGCAAACAACATTAAGCGCAGGAGAATAAAAGGTCAGCGTTCCGACGCCTGCGCTACTGTCACGCACCCAGATGCCTGCTCTATAAAGTCCGCTGCTGATATCCAAAACGGGCGTGAGGGTGGCTTTTATTATTTTGCCGCCGCGGTTTATACTGAAAACGAGATCTTTCCCTTTTCCGTTAACAACCATATCGGAAAGATCTTCATTGCAGCAAATCTGATACCCGTTTACCGATAGGATATAATCCCCTTTTTCTATTCCTGCCGATTTTGCCGGATTTTGAGTGCCGGTTGAAGATTCAACCGATTCGGTTTTAATGATCAAGACGCCCTGCGTATAGATTTTTGTGCCGAAAGGAGTTCCGAGCACCGCGACCTTATCAAAGGGAACATCCGATTTTTCGGCACCTACGGCGGAATATTCCTGCTCTGCCGACTTTGCCTTTTGACTTAATTTTCCGGATTTTTCCTGCATATTCATTTGGGCATAATTTCCCGATTTTTCAAAAATTCCCAAAAGTTTTTTGGTTTGTTTTCCGCTGTTCTGCACTCCTATTGAAACAACAAAACTCACAACGCAGAAAACAGAAAGTGTGAAAAACAAAGTTTTTATAAAATCCTTAAAATGTTTCAAAAATCATCACCGATATAATTATTCCCAAAGCAAGCGAATTTACACAAGGCAAAAAAAAACAGGCATCCTTTCGGATGCCTGAATGCTTTTAATTATTTTATCGGATTACTGCGTTCTTTAAGCACAACATCGTGACTGCCGCCCTCAACAATACTTGTTGCCGAAACAAGTGTAATAACCGCCTTTTGCTGAAAATCGGGAATATTGAGCGCGCCGCAGTTGCACATTGTTGATTTAACCTTTGCAAGACTCATCGCAACATTATCGCTTAACTTTCCTGCATAAGGTACATAAGAATCAACGCCTTCTTCAAACGAAAGCTTTTTATCGCCGCCCAAGTCATAGCGCTGCCAGTTTCTTGCACGAGCCGAACCCTCGCCCCAATACTCTTTATAATATGTTCCGCCAATCGTTACCTTATCGGAGGGGCTTTCATCAAATCTTGCAAAATATCTGCCGAGCATAACAAAATCGGCGCCCATTGCAAGGGCAAGTGTTATATGATGATCATAAACAATACCGCCGTCAGAGCAAACGGGAACATAAATTCCTGTTTCTTCAAAATACTTATCGCGTTCATTGCAAACATCGATAAGCGCGGTTGCCTGACCTCTGCCGATACCTTTGGTTTCTCTTGTTATGCAGATAGATCCGCCGCCGATACCTACCTTAACAAAGTCTGCGCCGCTTTCGGCAAGATAACGAAATCCCGCGCCGTCAACAACATTACCTGCGCCGACCTTAACATCTTCACCGTAATGCTCTCTGATCCAGGAAATGGTGTTTTTCTGCCATTCGGAAAAACCTTCTGATGAATCGATACAAAGAACATCTGCACCCGCGTTTACAAGTGCGGGAACACGCTCGGCATAGTCACGGGTGTTGATACCTGCGCCGACAACATATCTTTTGGTGTTATCAAGCAACTCATTCGGATGCTTTTTATGGGTTTCATAGTCTTTGCGGAAAACCATATAGCAAAGATTTCCGTTTTTATCAACAATGGGAAGAGAATTAAGCTTATGCTCCCAAATAATATCGTTTGCTTCTTTAAGGCTTGTGCCATCGGGAGCTGAAATGAGTTTATCAAGCGGAGTCATAAATTCCGAAACCTTTGTATCAAGCGGCATACGGCTGATCCTATAATCTCGGCTGGTTACAATTCCGAGCAGCTTTCCGTTTGCCTTTCCGTTATCAGTTACGGCAACGGTTGAATGGCCTGTTTGATTTTTAAGTTCAACAATATCGGCAAGTGTATTATTGGGAGTTATATTTGAATCACTTGTAACAAAACCCGCCTTATAATCCTTTGCGCGCTTTACCATTGCGGCTTCATCCTCGATTGACTGAGAACCGTAGATGAAAGAAACGCCGCCCTCGGTTGCAAGAGCAACGGCAAGACGATCACCCGAAACTGACTGCATTATAGCGGAAACTAACGGAATATTCATTGTGATTTTAGGTTCTTCACCCTTTTTGAATTTTGTAAGCGGTGTTTTAAGACTTACATTTGCCGGAATACATTCCGAAGAAGAATACCCCGGAATAAGAAGGTATTCGTTAAAAGTATGCGCCGGTTCGTTGATTATCTTTGCCATAATTTTCATCCTCCCTAAAATATAAAAATAGCGCACTCATAAATATGGGCGTGCAATAAATCATAAATTAAAATTTTTCCTATTCTATCACTTTAATTTAGATATGTCAAGAAAAAAAAACAGCACCCGAACAAAAAATATTCGAGTGCTGTATATTTATCAGTTTCCGAACGGGAAATTAAATGTTCCGCCACCGGAAGAATTATTATCCTGATCATTTCCGGGTTGTGCTTCTGAAGGCGCAGTTTGCTCATCCTGCTGATTTTCTTTAGGAATAAGAATAGGATTATAGCTTGACTGCGGCTCGTTTTGAATAAGAGCTATTTCAATTTCTTTTGATTCACCATCTGAAAGAACGGTTAGCTTAACGGTATCCCCCGGCTGTGAATTTTCGATAATATCAAGAACAACCGCGTCATCAGTTATTGCAAGGCCGTTTATATGAGTTATAACATCGTTTTGGTTTACCTTTTCAAACAAAGGACTTTCGGTTGAAATTTCAACAACCTGTATTCCGGGAGCGGAAATACCCATAACTTCCGCTGAAACGGTATTAACCATTGAATATGTTATACCAAGCTTTGCGCGATTTGTAACCTTACCGTTTTTGATAAGCTCTTCCGCAATTCTTTTAACCGTTTTGCTCGGAATAGCAAATCCAACCGCATCATATACAGTGCCGGCAAGCTTAGAAGAAGTGATACCCATAACCTGACCGTAAAGATTGCACAGTGCACCGCCGGACGAACCGGGATTTATTGCCGCATCGGTTTGAATAAATGAAGAAGAATAACTTGAAGATCCCTTTACGCGACGCTTTGTAAGAGAAACGATACCGCTTGTAATCGATGACTCCTTTATAGCATCCACAGTTCTGCCGATAGCAACAACCTGCTCACCGCTGAAAACTTCATCCGAATTACAAAATTCAGCAACCTGAAGATCGGTTTTATCAATCTTAACAACAGCCAAATCGCTTATAAGATCACTTGCGACAAATGTTGCCGGGCAGTCTGTTCCGTCGGGGAAGAATATACGGCATTTTGCAGCAGACACTTCTTTGAAGATGTGATCGTTTGTTACAAGATAACCGTCTTTTGAATAAACAACGCAGGTTCCCTCAGCGCTATCGCCCTGCTCATTATATGCGATAATACCCAAAACACTGTTATTGAGTTTTTCATATACCTGAGCCGGTGTCATGGCATCCTGATCTTTGGGTCTTGAAGCAAGTTCTATTGCGCTATGCTTTTCGGGAGAAGGATAAATGCTTTTTCTGCCAAAAAGATATCCTACCGTGCAGCAACCGGTTAAAACAATTATTGCCGCAATGCAAACGCAAAAAACTTTAAGTCCTTTACTTGCTTTTTCTTTTTCCTTTTTCTCTATCGGAGAATACTCAACCTTTTCGGGAATAACCGGTTGAGGGGCGGATTGTTCAACCGCCTGCGGCTCCGGTGCCGCTTCGGATGATGATTCTGCTTCGGCTTGCGTCGGCTCTGAAACAACCTCTGCCGCGGTATCTGAAACTTCGCATTTTTCTTCTGCGGTTTCAGTTTCGGTTTGAACGGGAATTTCCGTTTCGTTTTGCGCCGCACCGTTTTCAAATTCGTTCATATAAAATTTCCTCCTAATTCATCGGAAGTATAACTTCAAATGCCGTGAAATCATTCTGCACACTTGAAACTGTTATATTTCCGCCGTGTTTCTTAATTATTGTTTTAACAATATAAAGACCCAATCCCGTACTTGATTTAACAGCCGAACGAGATTTATCGGTTTTATAAAATCTTTCAAAAACAAACGGCAAATCTTTTTCGGATATTCCCTTTCCGCTGTTTTCTATCCTGAAAATCATTTTTTTACCGGAAGTTTTAAGCGAAAAAGAAATTCTGCCATTTTCGTTCGTAAACTTTATCGCATTATCAACAAGGTTATAAACAACCCTGAAAATAAGGTCTTTATCGGCATTTATATAAATTGAAGGGATAGTATCAAGCCCTATAATTTCATAATTTTGTTTTTCAATGCGCTGTTCCTGTCCCACAACAATGCCGAGCAAAAGTTCACGAAAATCGAATTTTTCCGGTTTCAATATAAACTCAACCGACTCAAGTCTTGAAATATTAAGCATACTTTCAACCATTCTCGAGAGCCGCTTAACCTCTTGAGAAACGATACCCAAATAATAATTTTGTTTATCCGGAGCTATCGTACCATCGATTATACCGTCTATAAAACCACCGATAGTGGTCATCGGAGTTTTAAGCTCATGAGAAACATCGGCAATAAAGCTTTTGCGCATTTCCTCAAGTCTTACAAGAGAATTGGTCATTCCGTTAAAGGAAGCCGCAAGCTCGCCGATTTCATCATCGCTTGTTACGGGAATTCTTTTTGAAAAATCTCCCTTTGCCATTGCGTGTGCCGCTTCGGACATAAGTTTAAGCGGGCGCGTCATTCGGTAGGTTATAGCATATATCGCAAAGAACATAACAAGCAGCGGGAATATCGCCGAAAATACATATATTTTAGCAACCCTTACCGTTATATTCTTTACAGCCGCCGATGACGCCGTTGCAACAACATAGCCGACCGAGTTTCCGGACAGATCTATTTTTTCCGCCCTTACATACCGCGGGGAATTATAAATCCCCAGCTGGTCAAGAATTGTTTTTTCTTTATCTGCGGCACTTTGCAGTTTTTCTATTGAAATAATCGTTCCTTTATGGGGACAGTTTCCCTTTCTTACATAATCAGCACAGGCGCAAACCTTAATTTCGCCCGAATTATCCGTTAGAATAATATCATGCTCCGATATTTCGGAAAGGTTTTGCATAACATAAAAAAGCCCTTTATAAGGAGAATTAAGTTCGGTATCCTTTGAAGCCGCGTTTATAAATTTATTTACCGTGGCGCAGGTTTTTGAAAGAGATTTATATCTTTCCTCTGCAAGATAATTATTATAAACGAAAGACAAAATCATTAGAATAAAGGTGACACTTAATAGGATAATTGCCGCAGTTGCAAAATAATATTTTTTGAAAAGTTTAAGCCGCATTATTTAACCTCAAACTTATACCCTACGCCCCAAACAGTTTTAAGGCACCATTTATTTGAAACGCCTTCCAATTTTTCACGAAGACGCTTAACATGAACATCAACAGTTCTTGAATCGCCGTAATAATCAAATCCCCAAACCTCATCAAGCAGCTGGTCACGCGTATAAACGCGATTTGGATTTGAAGCAAGATGATAAATAAGTTCAAGCTCCTTAGGCGGAGTATCAACGGGATTTCCGTTAACGATAAGCTCATAATTTGTTAAATTTATTATAAGATTTTCATAATGAACCTGTTTTTGATCTGATGTTTTATCAATATCTGCCGAGCGGCGTAAAACCGCCTTTATTCTTGCCACAACTTCCTTTGTTTCAAAGGGTTTACTGATATAATCATCCGCACCGAGTTCAAGGCCCAAAATTTTATCAAAGGTTTCACCCTTTGCGGTAAGCATAATAATCGGTACAGTTGATTGCTTACGGATTTCACGGCAAACCTGCCAACCGTCAAGCTTGGGCAACATTATATCAAGCAATATAAGATCCGGATGATTTTTAGCGGCGAAGTCAACCGCCTGCTTTCCGTCATTCGCAACAATGGTATCATAACCCTCTTTTTCAAGATAAAGCCTTAAAAGCTCGCAGATATTCGGATCGTCATCAACGATAAGTATTTTACGCTCAGAAATATTAACTCCCCCTTTTCTCAACATAATTATATATTAACCTTAACATATTAACAGAATATGAATATTGGTTTATCATTCTTTTAAATATGAAGAAAAGACCGCCCTTTTTAGGCGGTCTCTCATTACTGAATTATTCAGCAGCCGGTGCCTCAGTTTCACCGGATTCCTTCATTTTTGCAAAGCATTCGCTGCAATATACGGGACGATCGTCACGCGGAACGAAAGGAACACGAGCTACGCCGCCACAAGCTGCGCATGTTGCTTCGTGCATTTCGCGGGGAGCTCTGCTTGCATTCTTGCGCTTATCGCGGCAAGGTTTGCAACGAAGGGGTTCGTTTTCAAAGCCTTTTTCGGCATAGAACTCCTGCTCTCTTGCAGAAAATACGAATTCTTCGCCACAGTCTTTGCAAACTAAAGTTTTGTCTTCAAACATGTTTTTTACCTCTCTTGTTTGATCTAATCGCCCCGGACGGAATCGCACCGACATCTTTGCTTGTTTCAACGCTCTTCTGATTTAAGCTACAAAGGGCATATATTACCGGTTTTTCAACCGTTTATTTTTTGATTTTATTGCGGATTCGCTGTAAAGCACCGTCCACAGATTTTAAGGAAACATCAAGTTCCTTTGAAATATCCGCATAACTTTTCCCCTCAAGAAAAGATGAAAACACCTTGAATTCAAAAGCCGACAACTTTTCTTTTATAGCGGAAAGAAGACTTATTTTTTCTTCATTGCGAATAATTATTTTTTCAGGATCATCAATATAAGGTAAATCAATTGAATCAATCGAGGTTAACATTCCGCTTGGGATACGGCGGTTTGCATTTGCCGATTTAACCTTTGCATTTATTGCCCTTTCAATACACAATTTTACAAATGTTTTGAAAGAAGATTTATCGGCAGAGTAGCACTTTACGGCAGAGAAAACAGCCAATGTACCTTCAGAGATAAGATCATCACTATCCGAAACAACAGAAGAAAACTTTTTGGCATAAGCCGCAATGTGCGGCATATATCGCCTTATCAGAATGCCGAGCGCATCATAATTTCCTTGATTTACAAGGCAAACAAGTTTTTCATCGGTTAAAGTTTCAAAATCGGGACAAATATTATTGCACATCGCCACTCCAAAAAATAAATATAAGAAACCTTTATAGTGATTTTATAAGAAAAAAAGAAAAATGTCAAGGATTTTTTATGCTTTTTGACAATAACACCCAATTTTTATTTATTTTTCATTATTTTTCTTTAAGAAATTTGGTATATCCGCCTTCACCGTATTGAATACATCTTGAAACACGGCTTAATGTTGCGGAAGAAATATCGGTTTTTTCTATAACCTGATTATAGGTTTTGCCGTCCATAAGAAGTTTTGCGGCTTTTATTCTTTGCGCCATTTTTATTATTTCCATTTTTGTGCAAAGATCGGAAAAAAGCATTTCGCAATCCTCTTGTGTTTTAAGTTTTAATATGGTTTGATATAATTCTTTAATATCCTGCTCGTCTGTTTTTTTAATTTGCATAGTTATAAATCCTCACAAAAATGTTGTTCAATTTTTATTTTTCCACGCAATATAACATATTCGGAACCGGCGGAAGATCTGACCATAAGCGTACCACCGGGTTGCTTAAAAGCATATTCAACCACATCGGCATTGTTTCTTGAAAGATAAGCGCACAATGCGCAACTGCCGCTTGCACAGGAATTTTCATAAAAGAGAGTGTTTGCGTTGCTTACATATACAAGCGGATCAAGTTTGCCGGAAACGGTGTTATAAAACATCATTCCGAGCGCGTTTACACAAAGTTCTTTTGCAAAATGCCTTATCATATCATCAGCATCGGCAAAAACAGATTGGTTTTCAACTATTATATGCGAAATGCCGCCGAGGGTTACAACCGGAAAAACAAATTCTTTATCTTTGAATTTAAGCTTTTTTTCTTCGATATTTTCAGGCCTTTTAACCGATATTTCGCAAATATATCCGCCGTTGTTCTCTTTAACGGTCACCGGAACTGCACCTTCGGCGCCCGAAGCATTTATGAGATATGAAACGGTGCCTTGTTTCAAGGATAAATCAAACGCAAGTGCCGCGGCAGACATTGTTGCATTTCCGCAAAATTCGCCGCCGCACATATTTATGGAAATATCATCACCGACAGAGCTTACAAATCCGACCTGTTCAACATTATTATGTTTTTTCATAACAGCAGAACCGATCGCGGCATAGTCCGCCTTTTTATGCTCGCCCAAAACCAGCGCCGTGATATTTCCCGTTGGGTTAATAATATAATATTCCGTTTTCATCAGTTGTTATAGTTTTTAAGAAATTGTTTTGTTCTTTCGTGTTGGGTATCGCCGAAAAGTTCTTCGGGTGTTCCCTGCACAACGATAACGCCCTTATGCATAAAGATAAGGCGATCTGAAACGGCGCGGGCAAATCACATTTCGTGGGTTACAATAACCATGGTCATTTTCTCTTCGG
>JAZUJA010000060.1:0-5682 GCA_045642495.1 Acutalibacteraceae bacterium | reverse complement strand
ATCCCGAGGTATAACGCAAGAACCGATTGCAATGAGTGGAGAATATCCGAGGCAATTCTCGTTCCCGGTGATTTCACGGTTTATCTTGATAACTGCTTTATGATTCAAGAAACCGGCGTTTATGATAATATGTTCCGCAATTCACTTGCAACAGATGATAATGCAAGACTCGGCGGTATCGAAGAAAAAAACATTTCGATAATCGGTATCGGTAATGTTGTTTTAGATGGCGGCAAGCATAACCATTTGCTTGAAAAAACAAGCGGAAGGTTCGGTCTTCCGTCTATGTGGAGCAATAATATGCTTTTGTGGCAGAATGTTAACGGACTAAGGGTTGAAAATCTTCACATTCAGCATCAGCGCTGGTGGGCGATAAACCATATTTTCTGCCGCAATGTTAAGATTAAAAATATTGATTTCTATGCAATTCCCCATGTTCGCAATATGGACGGTATTGATATGCGCGTCGGCTGCAATAACTTTGAAATCGAAAATATAACCGGCAGAACGGGTGACGATGTTATCGCAATGACCGCGCTTTCCGGTCGCGGTGAGCGTGCCCGTCAGGTAACCGGTAAGGATACCGATATTCATGATATCAAGCTCAGAAACATTAAGGGCGATCCTTCAACCTGCTTTGTTGTAAGAATACTTAACCATGACGGTAACAAGATTTATAATATTGATATGGATACTCTTATGGATGTTTCCGATTACGCAACAAAATTCCGCAGCGGTAACTGTCTTGGTGTCGGCTCGATTCTTTATTGGTCACAGCGTCCTGCCGAGCCCGGCGAAACCTATAATATAACCGCCAAAAACTTAACAACCCGCGCAGGCGCAGGTGTTCACGTTGCTAATGCTCTTAAGGATAGTAAGATTTCCAATATCAAAACCTTCGGCGATAACCTTACGGGTCTTTTCTTCTCGGGCGGTAAAATGGAAAATGTTGTTGTTGAAGATTATTTTTACGGCATAAAACAGCAGGAAATGTTCTGCAGTAAAGACCTTTCACCCGAAAACTATATCGGAACCGCTTTCAGAGCCAGCAATATTGAGGGCGATATAACCGTTAACGGCTTTAATGTTGATAAGGTTAAAACCGTTTTCGAGCTTAAAGGCAAGAAAAAATCGAATATTAACATTAACGGTTATAGTGTCGGAATGTGCAATGATGAGGTTGTTAAGGATGAAAACACCGTTCTCACGGTGGACGGGGAGGTAAAACAGTAATGGATGAAATGAAATTAAGAGGTTATGTTTCCCCGGAGGATTTTTCCGGCAGCGATACCGAAAAAATTCAGCAGGCAATAAGCGTTGCTCACGAAAAGGATATAAATAAGGTTATCATTTCCGGGAATTACACCGTTGATAAAACCGTGTTTATTTTCCCGCTTATGCATATTTTGCTTGATAGTGCAACCGTTAAATGCTCAGGTGATTTTCCGCTTTTCTGCAATTACGGAAAAATGGCTTACGAAAACGCATATTCTTTTGAAGAGGATCTTTTCTGCATTAACGGCGAGGGAACGCTTGAAGGCGATTTGCAGTTTGTAAACGCAAAAAGAATAACCATTGAAAACCTTAAAATAAAGGGCAAACTTTATTTTGATTTTGTTCGTCAGTCAAGAATTGAATATTGCGAATTTGAGGGCGAAAATGCCATTGTTTTGGGTACCGGCTGCAATAATTTTATTATTCAGCATATCAAAGCCAAAACAAGCGGCACGGCAATCGTGCTTGATACCGCTCTTATGGAGTGCGGCTACTGCATCGGTAAAGAACCCGAAATTCACGATATGATTATAAGATGCGGTGAGTTTTGTACCGAAGCCCCCGCTATCACACTTGATGCCACGGATGAATACGGAATATTTAATGTTCAAACCGATGAGCATAAAGCATGCAAAACAGGTGTTTTGATCGGCTCAAAGTCGGGCGAGCTTGACGCGCAACAGTATTTTAACCTCACGGTTTATGATATTGATACCGAAAAGCCCTATGAGGTTTTAAGTCCTGTTAAAAACTGTTTAATAAAGTAATATTACGAAAGGGGAGAAATCTTTATGAACGAGTTTATTTCTCCGAATAATGAAGCATATTTCGGTGCAAACGACAGCGAAACCATTCAAAGCGCCATCAGTGCTGCCTGTGATGACGGTTGCCGCAAAATCGTTATTCCGAGATACAATGCAAGAACAGATAAAAACGAATGGCGAATTCCCGTTTCAATAAAAATCCCAAGCAATTTCACGGTTATCCTCGATAACTGCTATATGGTGCAGGAAACAGGCATTTTCGATTATATGTTCTGCAACGAACATGCATATTCTAAAACCGAAAGGGATGTTAACATTTCCCTTATCGGTGAAGGCAACGCCGTTCTTTCGGGCGGTGTTCATAACGGATTGTTTGAAAAAACAAGCGGAAAGTTCGGTCTTCCGGGCGTTGGAGTAAATAACCTTATAAAGTGGTATGATGTTGACGGTCTTGTTGAAGAAAATCTTAATATCGAATTTCAGCGTTGGTGGGCAATAAACCACCGTTTCTGCTCAAATATCAAAATCCGCAATATCAATTTCTCGGCAATTCCGCATGTTGTAAATATGGACGGTATTGATTTCCGCGCGGGCTGCAATAATATTTCAATCGAAAATATAACCGGTAAAACGGGTGACGATTGCATCGCTTTCACAGCGCTCGGCGGTAATGAAATGGGCGATTGTCCCGAAGGTAAAAACGGCGATATTCATGATGTTAAGGTTAAAAATGTTATCGGCGACCCTACAAAATGCTATATTGTAAGACTGTTAAATCACGACGGTAATAAGCTTTATAACTTTGATATTGATACCATTCTTGATGCAACCGCGCTTTCAAGAAAAATCCGTATGGGTGCTTCTCTCTGCCTCGGCTCTCCGCTTTATATGCAGGAAAAGCATTGCGAGCTCGGTGATGATTATAATATCAAGGCAAAGAATATTACAAGCCGCGGAAGAGATGTTGTTATTGTTAATAACACGCTTAAAGATTCTGTTATCAGCAATGCTCATAACTTTGATACGGGTATAAATCTCGTTGGCGTAGGCTTTAATAAAAATCTCGGACATACAAATCTTCAAAATGTAACTCTTGACCATTTCTATTTCGGCGCAAAACAGCAAGAGGTTTGTTGCAGCCGCCAGCTTGACCCAACCGAATACACAGGCGTTGCATTCGATTTCAGGGATTGTTCGGGCGAGGTAAACCTTAAAGATGTTTATATTGATAAGGTTAGAACAGCCGTCAGAACATACGGCGGACTAAAGGTTAAAGCTGAAAACTTTAATATGAATGTTGTCGGCAATGTTTGCGAATTACAGGATACCGATTCTAAGCTTTATATAGACGGGGAGGAAATAACAAATGAATGAACTTAAATTGAGAGGTTTTGTATCACCCGAGGATTTTTCGGGAAGCGACAGTGAAAAAATTCAGCAGGCGCTTGATACTTCCTGCAAAGAGGATATAGGCAAGGTTATTATTGAAGGTAAATATACTCTTGATAAAACAGTTGTTGTTTACAGTAAAACAGAGGTTATATTTAAGAATGCGGAAATTTCCGTTTCGGGAGATTTCCCGATTATAACCAACGATGCCGCGGTTAATAAGCAAAAAGCAATCTCTTTTGAGGATGACCTTATTTACATAAAGGGTGAAAATGCTGTTTTGAACGGTGACCTTTCATTCTATAACGGCAAGAGAATCGTTGTTGAGAAAATGACTGTTAACGGCACGGTTTTCTTTGAGTTCTGCCGCTGGGCAAGAATAGAGTATGTTGATTTCTTCGCGAAGAACGCCGTTGTTCTCTGCCGCGGATGCAATAGCTCCATATTCCAGTATATAAGTGCCAAAACAAGCGAAACCGCATTTGTTATGGATACATCCCTTGAAAAGAATGAATATTGCGTTGGTAAGGATGCCGATATTCATGAAATAATTTTAAGAAGCAGCTCGGTTGACTCTGCGGCTCCCGCCGTAACGCTTGATGCAACCGAAACAACAGGCTTCTTCAACGATGTTATCGATACAATTAAAACCGATGCTCAGCCGGTTGTTATTTCAGGAAAGGCCGGCAATCTTAACTGCGAACGTTACAGAGATTTAACGGTAAATAACTTCGATAGCTCCGTCCAGCCTGCGGTAATTGTAAACAGCGATGTAAAGCATTGTTGCTTTGATAACCTTTAATATCTTTTCGGGAAAAGAGGAATTAAAATGAACGAATATATATCCCCTAACCGCGAAGATTTGTTTGCAGATAACGATAGCGCAACCATTCAAAATGCCATTGAAGCGGCATGTAAGGACGGCTGCCGCAAAATAGTTATCCCGAAGTATAACGCAAGAACGGATAAAAACGAATGGGTTATATCCGATGCTTTGCTTATCCCCGAGGAATTCACGGTTGTTCTTGATAACTGCTATATGGTTCAGGCGGTTGGCGTTTATGATAATATGTTCCGCAATTCGCTTGCCCTTGATAAACAGGCAAGAGATGAAAACAGAGAGCAGAAAAACATAAAGATTATCGGCGAGGGTAATGCCGTTCTTTCGGGCAACCTTATCCATAATAACTGCCTTGAAAAAACCACGGGAAAATATCATTTGCCGTCAATTTGGTGCAACAATATGTTCTCATGGGTAAATGTAAACGGTCTTGTGGAAGAAAATTTGCATATTGAACATCAGCGTTGGTGGGCGTTTATGCACATTTTCTGCACTAATGTTACCATGAAGAATATCGATTTCAGGGTTTTCCCTCATGTTGAAAATCTTGATAATATCGATTTGCGCGTAGGTTGCAATAACTTCACAATCGAAAATATAACGGGTAATTCAGGCGATGACACGATCGCGCTTAATGCGCTTGAAGGCGTTGGTGTTGATATGCGCAGTGTACCCGCAAAGGATCGCTTTATTCACGATGTTAAGATCCGCAATGTTATAAGCGATTCCAACACCTGTTACGGTGTTCGTATCCTTTCGCAGGATGGCAACAAGATATTCAATGTTGATGTTGATACATTTCTTGATAGTTCTGATTTCGTTGCCAAAAAGCGTCCGGGTTGCACACTTGCCATCGGCTCGCCGATGTATTTCAGAAATAAAAGATGCGCTCCGGGAGATGTTTACGGTATCACCGCTAAAAATATTACATCACGCGCAAAGGATGCCATTATTTTCAATAATGACCTTGAGGATAGTTATATCGCGAATGTTCATGTTTTCGGCGATGCAACAAACGGTATAGGCACGGGCTTTGAAGCCAACACAAACGGCCCCGATCCCAAATATGCCGATACCTTCCTTAAAAATGTTACCGTTGATCATCTTTATTTCGGCACAAATCAGCAGGAAATATGCTGCGGAAAAGAATTTTCAACCGAATTGTTTAAGGGAGTAGCGTTCAACCTGCTTTATATGTATGGCGAGCTTAACTTGAAAAATACATATATTGATAAGGTCGGTCAGCTTGTAGCATTAACGGGCGGACTTAAGGTTAATGCCGAAAACTTTAATACAAACCTTTATAAGGATGATTATACAGTTGCTGATGACGGTAGCTCACTTACCGTAAACGGCAAGGTGGTTGAATAATAATTTAAGAATTTGAAAAATCCGGAAGTGTTTCCGGATTTT
>JAZUJA010000059.1:0-12314 GCA_045642495.1 Acutalibacteraceae bacterium | reverse complement strand
AAAGCCGGTGCGCTTGAAGCAAAGGAAAACGGTCTTGCCGTTTGGCTGACCCCTGCGCTTAACATTCACAGAAATCCGCTTTGCGGCAGAAACTTTGAATATTTCAGTGAAGACCCGCTGATTGCGGGAAAATTTGCCGCGGCAAAGGTTAAGGGTATTCAAAGCCAGAAAATCGGTGCTTCCGCAAAGCATTTTGCCTGCAACAACCGTGAAGAAAACAGAAAACACAGCGACAGCCGTGTTTCCGAAAGAGCACTTCGCGAAATTTACTTAAAGGGATTTGAAATCTGCGTTAAAGAATCTCAGCCCTACACCATTATGACAAGCTATAACCAGGTAAACGGCATTCTTGCCTGCGAAAACTTTGACCTTATAACCGAAATTCTTCGCGGCGAATGGAAGTTTAAGGGTATGGTTACAAGCGACTGGGATCCGACAAGCTATCATCCGAATTGCGTTATCGCAGGAAACGATGTTAGAATGCCGAGAGGATATGCCGATCAGCTTCGCGAAGTTCACAGAAGAGTTCGTATCAACGGTTTTGACCGTGCAAAGCTTGCGGCTTGCGCAAAGCGCGTTCTTGAGCTTATTCTTAAATTTGAATAATTCATTTAATCAACAGGCAGTTTATACTGTCTGTTGACTTTTTAATGGTTTGTGATTATAATATTGGAATATTATCGGGAGGAGTGTTATTTAATGTCTAATCCTTTTGGAGATCTTATAAAACAGAAAAAAGTTCTTCTTGCGGCACACAGAGGAAGCTGCGGCGGAAACATTCCCTGCAACAGTCTGCCGGCATACAAGATAGCGCTTAACAAAAATGCGGATATCGTTGAGCTTGATGTTGAGGTTTCAAGTGACGGCGTTTTATTTATCCAGCATCCTCGTATGGAACGAGTTCATTTAAGGTTTAAGGATTCTTTAAGGGATTATCCTGCATCTTTTATTGAGCAGATGACTCTTTCAAACAACGATATGAACAAAACCGCATATCCGATTTTGCGCCTTAGTGAAGCGCTTGAATTTCTTAAAGGTAAATGCGTTGTTAACATTGATAAGTTTTGGGGTGCCCCAGATCTTATCGCAAAAATGGTTCGTGAAATGGGTATGCAGGATCAGGTTATAGTTAAGGCGCCGCTTACCGAGGAAGGCCTTAAAGATGTTGAGGATTATGCGAGCGATCTTCCCTATATGCCGCTTGTTCGCGAAAACGATGATTGCCTTGATATTATTAAGGGCAGAAACATTCGTTATATCGGTTCGGAAGCGATTTTCACAAGCGATGATGCATATATCGCAAGTGATGAGTATGTTGAAAAAATGCACAAAGCGGATAAGCTTATATGGGTTAATGCCATCGTTTACAATTACAAGAAAATCCTCACCGGTGACGGCCACACAGACGATGTTGCCATGATAGGCGATCCCGAAAAGGGTTGGGGCTGGCTTGCCGACAAGGGATATGATGTTATACAAACCGATTTCATTCAGGAATGTGATATCTTCTTAAAAGAAACCGGAAGAAGAAATTGATTTATTAAATAAAAAAAAGG
This sequence comes from Acutalibacteraceae bacterium, assembly GCA_045642495.1. GTDB lineage: Bacteria > Bacillota > Clostridia > Oscillospirales > Acutalibacteraceae > UBA737. The sequence continues at coordinate 10,758 of JAZUJA010000059.1, read as the reverse complement.
TGTAATCCCGATATTCGGGATTGCACCTTTTTTGATTAACAAGTTTATTATTTAACTTTTATGTAAATCGGTAAGTTCAAATCCGGATTTTTCAAGAACTTTTACAGACACAGTGTTTTATTCTGATATTGCATCGGTGTAAAGCGTATTCCGTTTACGGTTTGTTCGTTATCAGTTTTAGAGAAACCGAGAGATTTATAGAACGGCAAACCGAACGGAGAAGAATTGAGCGTGATCGCTTTTCGGGAATATGCCGTTTTTATGCAAGAAAACAGACGGGTTCCTATGCCAAGGCGATGATATTTACCATCAACAAAGAAAAAGCAAATATGGCATTTATCTTTTCTGATTCCAACCATGCCGATCAATGTGTTGCGGTTGAACGCACCGTAATACTCAATCCCTGCGAGATACTTTTCATCTTGCAGGCATTTTCTGAATTCTTCCGTGCCTGCCGCTGAATAATCGGGCGATTCATATTCCGAAAACACCTTCCACGCAAGCGAGAGCGCAGAGTTCGTTTCACAATCTTTCAGTTTTCGAAAAGAAAAAGAGTTTGTCCATTCACCTTTCGTGAGGCAGGTAATATGCTCTGTGCGGATATCGTTTGTCAATTCCCAGTGAATATCTTTGTTTGTGTGATGATAAGCAAAGCCGCATTTTTCCTGAGCGCGTTTTGATTTTTCATTGCCTTCAAAATAGCCGCACCAAATTTTATCAAGATGAAGATTACAAAATGCATAGCGGATAAGCTCACGCACAGCCTCGGGGATAAGACCTTGCCCCCAAAAAGGAACGCCGATCCAATATCCGATTTCTCCTTCGTTATCGAGCAGATCAAGATTACTGTTTTTACCTATCATAATACCTACACTGCCGATAGCTCTGTTATCTTCTTTCAGGCAGACGGCATAAGTTTCACGAGCAGATAAAACATTTTTGATGACCTCGCGACTGTTCTCAACACTTGTATGAACAGGCCACCCGGCAATGGGTCCGACACGATCGTCCTTTGCATATTCATATAAACTCTCCGCATCCGTTTCATTCCACGGACGCAGGATCAGTCGTTCTGTTTCTAAAATCATTTTTTACCCTCTTCTTTTTAGAACCATAAGCTTATATTTCTTCGCAGCCTATTTCATCAAGTTTTTTCTGAAGCCACGGTTTATGATAATCGCCAACCTTTATTCCCTGCATTATCTTAGCTTCTTTTTCGACAACCGCCTTTGCCTTTTCGGCTATTTCTTCAGCATCATCGGGATTTATAAATACTATTCCGTCACCGTCAGCTACAACGATATCACCGGGATTTACAACCTTGCCGCCGAATGAAACCGGAAAACCGATTTCACCCGGGCCGTTTTTATAAGGTCCGTTTGGCGTTACCGCCCTTGCATAAACCGGAATATCCATATTTGCAAGATCCTCGCAATCTCTTACAGCGCCATCAACAATAACACCGCCAAGCCCGATACTTTGAGCATAACTTATCATAAGCGCGCCGCAAATTGCCCTGCCCTTATATCCGCCGGCATCTATTACTATAACATCGCCTTTTTGCGCCATTGTAAGTGCTTTATGAAACATAAGATTATCGCCCTCGGCAACCTTAACGGTGAAAGCAGGCCCCAAAATGTGATTTTTATTAAACGGTCTTATCTCACCGTCCGCCGCGGCGCAACGGTTCATACTGTCATCAATATTAGCAACCGGAATACCCTTAAACAAATCAAGTAAATTAGCATTCGGTCTTTTTATTTCTTTTTTTATTCTACATCCTACATTACCCATAATAACATCTCCTTTTAACAATATTATATTTTCTTCTTTTCATAATTGCAAATATATGATATAATATAAAAACCATAACAAAAAAGGAATGAAGAATATGTTGACAAAAGCCGAACAGTATTTTTTAACGGTTGCTCGACTCGGCAGTTTAACAAAAGCCGCAGACGCGCTTTTTATTGCTCAACCATCACTTACAAAATATATTAAGCGGCTTGAAAGAGAGCTTGGCGGCGAACTTTTTGACCGCGGCAAAAACCCGATGGAGTTAAATGACGCGGGAAGAATATACTTTGAATATCTTAAAAAATGTGAAATTGAAGAAAACGAAACACGGCTTAAGCTGAATGAGGCTTTTAATAACGAGCGCGGAAGACTGCGTATCGGAATACCCTATTACTGCGGACAGTGCTATCTTCCGGAAATACTTAACACCTTCAGAAAAAGATATCCTTATGTTCAAATAGAATTGATTGAAAAAAGCGGATTTCATCTTGAAAAAGCGCTTGAAAACAAGGAAGTTGATATTTGCATATTGCACACACCCGTTTCAAACGGTAATTTTGACGCTACGGTTTTGGCAGATGAAAACATTGTTCTTGCGGCTAAAAAATCCGACAAAAAAAGTGAAATTTCGCTTAAATCGTTTTCGGATTATCAGTTTATAATGCCACACAGTGATCAAAAAATAAATATTCAGGTTGGCAAAATTCTAAGCGAAGCAAATTTCACACCGCAGATATATATGGTTACCAAAAATGTATATAACGCACTTTCCCTTTGCGAAAGCGGAAATTTTGCTTATTTTATGCCCGAAAAGGGACTTGATCTTTTACCCGAAAGATTTCATAAAAACTTAAGTTTTCATAAAATAAAGGAAGCTAAAAACCTTAAATGGCAGCTTGTAAGTCTTAAAAACAAGGGGGCAAAACTTCCGCCATACGCTGAGTTTTTTATTGATTTATTCAAAAAACAATAAAAATGTTAGTAAACGGTTATTGGTGGTAATGTAAAATAATCGCGATGTGAGTGATAAAACATCGTCCTTTCAATGTGCGGCAGGACATACCATTGTAACCTCCCTCTATTTATGTATGGTATGCCTGCCCAAGGCATCAACAAAAATAACCTACATAAAGGCATCCGTGTACTATAAAAAAAGTACACGGATGCCGATTTTTATCTTATTAAATTTATGGCTTCCCTTAAATTTTTAACCGGGATAAGTTTTATACCCTCCGGCACTTTATCAATCTGCTTCAAACAGGATTTCGGCAAAATGCATTCCGTAAATCCAAGTCTTGCCGCTTCGATGACCCTTGCTTTAGGACGCGGAACGGAACGGATTTCACCCGATAAGCCGACTTCGCCGAAAGCGATCATTTTATCGCTAAGCGGCACATCACGAAGCCCGGACACAAGCGACATACAAACAGCAAGATCATTCGCCGGCTCGTAAAGGTTTATACCCCCGACAACATTGATATAGGTATCAAGATTTGAGAAGAAAAGCCCCTCTCTTTTTTCAAGTATCGCAAGCATCATATTCATTCGGTTATAATCAAAACCGTCTGCTATTCTGCGCGGATTACCGAATCCGGTTGTTGAAACAAGGCTTTGAATTTCGGCAAGAATAGGCCTTGTACCCTCAAGAACGCAGGTTATACATCCGCCCGAAACATTGCTTATTCTGCCTGACAAGAGCATTGCAGAGGGGTTTTCAACCTGAGAAAGACCTTTTTCGGTCATTTCAAAAACGCCGATTTCATTTGTTGAACCAAAACGGTTTTTTATGCCGCGCAATATTCGGTAACTTTGATTGCGTTCACCTTCAAAATAAAGAACAGTATCAACAATATGCTCAAGAACCTTAGGTCCTGCAATTTCGCCGCCCTTATTAACATGACCTACAATAAGGATAGGAATATCAAGCGATTTTCCGGTACGAAGGAGCATATTTGTGCTTTCTCTTACCTGAACGATAGAGCCTGCAGAAGATGAAAGCTCGGAAATTTGCAGGGTTTGGATAGAGTCAACCATAACAAGATCGGGTTTTGAAGACATAATATATTCACAAACCGCCTGAGTATCGGTTTCACTTATAACCGTTACCGAGTCACCTTCAACTCCGAGTCGCTTTGCGCGAAGCTTTATCTGAACGGGCGATTCTTCACCCGCAATATACAAAATATCAAGGTCGGGATCAAGCGTGCTGCACATCTGCAAAAGGATAGTTGATTTTCCTATTCCCGGATCACCCGCAAGCAGAATAACAGAACCTTTTACAACACCGCCGCCAAGCACCCTGTCAAGCTCATCAATATTGGTTTTTATGCGATGCTCGTCCGCAGCGGAAATATCGGAAAGTTTTTTTGCTTTTATACTTACGGCGGAGGCCTTAAACCCACCGACCGCCGATGTTTTTTGCGAAACCGATATTTTCTCTTCAAGAGTGTTCCAAGCGTTACATTCGGGGCATTGTCCCATCCATTTAACCGATTCATATCCGCATTCGCTGCAAACATAAACGGTTTTTTGTTTAGAAGCCATCAGCGCTCTCCTTTTTCATAAAAATCGTTTATTCCGCCCAAAACGGAAAAAGCGACTTTTGATTGATATTCTTTATTTTTCAGCATATTAAGTTCTGCGGTGTTACTTAAAAATCCACACTCAACGATAACGGCCGGATTTTCGGCATTATAAAGCAGATATGTACTTTTTGTTCCCTTTTTGATAACGCGGTCATTAAGCGGTTGAAGAACAGTTTTTATGCTGTTTTGAATGGATAGTCCCAAATCCTCGGATTTTTTGTTTTTAACGCCGTAAAACACCTGCGCACCGCTTGCCGCAGAGGTTGTGAACTTATTAAGATGAATGCTTACATATATCGCGTCGGGATTATCATTTGCCAGTTGAAGCCGATTTACCATATCGCTTTTCTTTTTGCGCGCTATTTTATCGGTTTTTATGCTTTCGGTTGAAGAATCAGACTCTCTTGTTAAAATAACATTATATCCGCAAAAAGTCAGCATTTTTTCAAGGAACAAAGAAATATTCAAATTTATATCCTTTTCGAGTGTGCCGTCAGTAGCGACGGCTCCGCCGTCAAAACCGCCGTGACCCGGATCGATTATAACGGTTTTACCCGTATCTGCCTCAGCGGAAACAAAAGCAACGTCTTTTTTTATAAAGCCCATTGAGGAAATAAGACAAATTATAACAACAGCCGCAATCCGCGGAATATATCTTTTTATCATAAAAACACCTGCCAACAAAGCGATGTTTTATAATATGATAAAAACGGCAATGATTATTCTTTAAGTTTCGTCGGAAGTTTTATTTATTGTAAGTGTTCCGAAACGATTGGGGCGGTGGAAATCGTTAAGCTCGGGTATAGGAGCCCAGGTTACAAAATGAATTCTGCCTTCTTCTTCACAGCACTTGAAGAAGTTTGCTTTCATCTGATAGCCCTCTTTGAAGTCAATCTCGCCGAAAACGGAGAAGATAAACTCATTGGGAATAAACGCAAAAACATCCCATTTATCTTCGGCAACGGAAATTTTAACATCAGCCATTTCATAAAAATCGGTCATTTCTTCGCGATCATCTCTTGTATTGCCGAGACCGCAAAGCATTCCGCCTGCCGCAGAAAATTCAAAATTCAAATATTTATCAGTTTTATCGGGTGTAAAATTGATAAACATTTCAAGACAGCTATCCTCCCAAACGGGTCCGCCGTTTTCCTTAACATTTCGAACGGGATCTTTTTCAAAACTGTAAAGATTAAGAAGAAATCCCCTATCCTCAATATATGCCAACTGAAAATGGCTCTCGGGAACATTGCCCCTGTTCCAGTTATCATTGTTTATATCACCGATATCGGTGTATCTCATAGTAATCGCTTTATGCATATCAACTCTGTATTCCATAATAAAACCTCCAAATTGATTTTAAGGATATTATAATAAATAATGACAATATTTTCAAGACAATTTATAATATTGTAATATCCGACAAAAAATGATATACTTAAAAAAAGACCAAAAGAGGGAGTAAAAATATGAAAAATATTCTTTTTGTTTGCCACGGCAATATTTGCAGAAGCCCTATGGCAGAGTTTATATTTTGTGATAAGATAAAAAAGTTGGGAATTGAAGATGAATTTTCGGTTAAATCGGTTGCAACATCAACCGAAGAGCTCGGAAATCCCGTTTATCCTCCGGCGAGAAAAATCCTTAACGAAATGGGTATTGACTGCTCGAAAAAAAGAGCTGTTAGAATAACTCAGGCTGACTATGATAATGCCGATTATGTTATTTGTATGGACAGAAGAAATCTTAAAAACATCGGATATGCCGTTGATATAAAAGACGGCAAAAGAATTTCGCTTTTCAAAAGTTTTATCGGAAGTGATGATGATATCAGCGACCCGTGGTATAACGGCAATTTTGAGCGAACAAAGGCTGAAATTTTAGAATGTTCCGATGCATTACTTGACAAATTCGGCTATCGCTGAAAAAAGTTAAATTCCAGCAATTTTTAGTATATAAGCAGGATTTTAATTTTGATGCAAAAGCATTATAATTTATCTATAATATTTACAGTTAAATGACGCATTGTTTTCAACTGTTAAATATGATAAAATTACAATCAGATAAATATATTTTACAAAGGAGAGAGATTATGAAAAGTAAAAGAATTATCGCTTTTGTCCTTTCAGCAGCACTTATTTTAGGGGTTATTCCGGCTTTTACCGCTTCGGCGGAAAGTCCGCAAACAACGGCACCCAGTCCCTATGCTCTTGAAAAATACGGTCAAAGAAACAACGGTATTTACGAATGCGAAACAAAGCCCGTGCAGGACGGTACTATGTCAGCCGGCGAATATACTTTGCTTGACACCGTTTATCCGAGCGATAAAAACGGCGTTTTCACATCGGTTTCTTCAAGCAAATATGAGCCCTTGGCAAGCGGAATGGTTTTGCCCGGATATGTTAAATATTACGCTTCTTACGATAGCGATAACCTTTATTTTTATGTTGAAATTCAGGAGAAATTTTCAACTAAGGTCGGTTCGCGTTTAGGAACGATGATAGGATTTGATTATGCAAATTCTTCTCAGGCTTCAAAGGCGCGCAGTTTTACAGCCTACACGCTGAGCTCTAAAAAAGTTCCCGCGATGTCAGTTTCCTACCCGAACCATTTTAATCCTTCAACAAATAAGGTTGATGCTGATGATGTTTCCGTTAGAAACACATACAAAACATATTACGAAAACAACAAAATGTATTATGTCGGCACAAAAACAGACGCCGACAGCAAGCCCGTAACCGTTTACGAGTTTGCGCTTGATTGGGATGATCTTCGTTTAGCGGATAACTTTAAGGAAGAATCGTTTGACAGAATTTATTTATACACAAATATTATGCTTTCCGATTATGCAACAACCGCCAAAAACTATTGGTGTTACGGTCTTGACACGGCAAGCACAATATTAGACGATGAATCAAATCTTGCATCGATTTATGCCGCTGCCGAAGGAAAGACTGCACCGGGTTCGCTTTATAACACAATCGATCTTTTAGGCGCAAAGCCCACTTCTGCAAACACCGCTCGCCCGAAGGTTTCAAGCATAAATTATCTTGGCGGCACCGCTTCTGATATGCTCACCTTCAACAACACCGTTGATTTAGGTTCTATCCCCTCATCAGCTATCAGCGAAACAGGTGTTTTGCTGAGCAAAACAGCCGCCATCGGCAGAAACAACCTTAAATTAGCTCAAACAACAACCTCTAACAGAGATGCAAAATATAAAACTGTTACCTCGGATGTTACAAAGATCACGGGAACTGCGAAGGTTAGCGGAACAAAGGCAACATATTCCGTTTCCGCTTCAATTCCCACTGAGGATAAGTACACCTATTATTCAGCAAGACCTTATGTTACTTATGCTGACGGTCACACAGAGTACGGACAGTATGCAACAACAACGCCGTATTTTGCTATGCTTAACGATGTTGCAACTATCGAAAATGTTCCCCTGCCCTATGCTCTTGAGGGTTACGGTCAGCGTCACGGCGGCATTTACAAATGCCAGACAAAGCCCACCATAGACGGCAAAAACACAAACGGCGAATACACCTTGTTTGATACCGTTTATTCAAACGAAGAAAACGGCGTTTTCTCCTCTAACTCCTCAAACGATATGGGCGATTATGCTTCGGAATTTTTGCCCAATTATGTAAAATATTATGCTTCTTATGATAACGATAACCTTTATTTTTATGTTGAGGTTCAAGAAGAATTTTCAACCGTTAAGGGCTCAAAGCTCGGCACAATGATAGGTTTTGATTTTGCCGAAAACCAGCGCAGTGCCGCTTCTCGCGCGTTCACAACGTTTTCTCTCTCTGCAGCAGGAACAAAATCTTGCGCCACGCAGGATTCAACCGTTTATAATCCCGAAACGCTAACTAATGATAAGGTCAGCGATGCGACACAGAGAAAAAGTGATGTGACCGGCAATGGATTTTATATCGGCAAATCCACCGATGCTCAAAATAATCCCCTTACTATTTATGAGTTTGCATTTTCTTGGAATTCACTTCGCAATGCCGATAATTTCAAAGAAGAAAACTTTGACAGAATTTATTTCTATGCCTACAATCAGCTTTATGATGAATCGTTCAAAACCACAAACAAGCTTGCATACTGGGTTTATTCCTGCGGTATGCCCAAGATGATCCTTGAGGACGAAACCACACTTTATCAGACATACAGAAACACATTTGCGGGTATCGGTTATTACACACCGAATGTTATTGAACTTCTTGGTGATAAACCCGCTAAAGATTATGCGGCACCGAATGTTACTTCATACAGAGGAACAGGCGTAGGCAACGGCAATATGAATGTTAACTATAACCTTTCTATGAGTATGGCTAAAACGAGCGAAAGCGAAATTGCCGAAATCGGTGCATTGTTTACCGAAACCGCCGCGATAGGCAGAACAAATATTAAGGTTTCCGATACAAAGACATCAAACAGAAACAAACTTTATCAAACCTATTCTGCCGATGTTGAAAAATACACCGCAACACCGAGTATTGCAGACGGCGTTTTAAGTTACACGCTTAATGTTACCATTCCCGACAACAAGGTTTACTATTCTATACGACCTTATGTTACTTACACGGACGGTCATACGGAATACGGACAGTACACCACAACAAGCGCTTATTTGCAAAACAACATTGTAACATACGATAAAGAGTATAAAGTTCTTATGGTAGGAAACAGCTTCTGTTATTACTTCCTTGATGAGCTTTGCGGTGTTGCAAAGGCAGACAATGTTAATATGATATGCTCCCGCGTTTATAAATCGGGTGCTTATGATTATGAGCATTGGACCTGGCTTCAGGGCGACTATGCGACCTATGCTTACACAAATGTTACAAATAGCGGAACGGTTACCGTTAAGGATCAGGATCTTAACTACTGCCTCAATGCAGACGATTGGGACTTTATTTCCCTGCAACAGCATTTCTCCCCTGCCTGCGTAAACAATTATGATTCAACAATTAAAGGCGAAATGCCTTATGTTCAAAACCTTTATTCTTATTTCTCCAAAAACAATCCGAATGCAAAGCAATATTGGCATCAAACATGGTCATACCGCGTAGGTTATGTCGGCCCTGCCGGAAAGGATTATTCCGTATCCGACCCCGACAGCTGCGTTCTTTCAACCGAAAAGCAAACCGCAATGTATGAAACGGTTAAAAATGTTGCTCATTATATTTCGGATGAAATGAATATGGATCTTTTGCCGGACGGCGATGCTTGGCAGAACGCAAGAGCAAACCCGATTATCGGCGATACTCTTACAAAGGATGACCTTTATCACGATGGCGATATCGGCGGCGGTCAGTATCTTAACGCTTGCGTATGGTATGAGGTTTTGACCCACCGTTCATGCCTCGGCAACGGCTTCCGTCCTTCTTATGCACTAAGCGATGCGAAAATCAATGCTTTACAGCAGGCGGCACACGCGGCAGTTGTAGGTATTTACGGCGAGGATTACTATGAAACCGAGCCTGTTCCCGTTACCAACACGGTTAATCCCGTGCCGGACGGTAAGGTTGATTCAAATGAATATACCAACACATTAAACCTCGGAAAAGGCGATTTCTGGGCTGAGGATTTAAGCGGAAATGAAATGACCGCAAATCTTCCCGAAAGTGCATCTGTTTCTTACAAAATCACCGATAACAAAATTTACTTCGGTGTTGAAGTTGAGGAAGCAGAACATACAACAAAGAATTATGCTCTTTCCGCTTTCTTAGGATTTAACAACGGAAAATCTTCGTTTGAAAAGAATTCGGGCATAACAAACGCTTATAAATCGTTTAAGAAAACACGCAGTATGTATCTTAATGAATGGCTTGAAACCGAGGCAACAAACCTAACGCGCACAATCTACTCGGCAAACGGAACGGCAACACCCGGAACCAGAAAATACGATAAGTATAATTTAAGCGATACCTATTGGGCAGAAAGAACCGACGGCAAGACCGTTTATGAGTTCTCGATGGATCTTGCAGACGCCGTTTCAGAAGGCGAATGGGACGGCACGATACCCGAAAACATTTTCTGCGCATTTGATTATGACCTTTATAACGGCTCACAAAAGATCGGAACCTTGCATTTAAGCCGTAAATTAACCGATACCGAAAAAGCGGCAGAAACCGCAAAATACGGCGCAGCAGCCGCTTCTGTTCCCTACCAAATAGTTGCAGCAAAAGACACCGTTTCCTGCGCTGCACAGTTTGAGCTTACCGATGCGCTTTCAACTAAGATTTTGTTCAGCAAAGCGGAAGTTGACAGCATCATCGCAGTAAAAGGACAGTTCGATTATTCATATAAGTTCGGTGACGAAGAAACAGTAAATGGCTCATTCACAAATGAGAGCGAA
>JAZUJA010000058.1:0-10072 GCA_045642495.1 Acutalibacteraceae bacterium | reverse complement strand
GCCCTTTGTTATCTCAAAGGTTAAAAAACTTTTCCTTTGCGGCGATACCGCCGAAAAAATTGAAAACTGCATTAAGGCAAATCCCGATTATACAGGCAAGCCGGAAATAGTAAGAACTCAAAATCTTGACGAATCGGTTCAAAAGGCCTATGAGTTTGCCGCCGAGGGCGACACCGTTCTTTTAAGTCCTGCGTGCGCAAGCTTTGACGCTTTCCCCAACTTTGTGGCGCGCGGAAATTATTATAAAGACCTTGTAAACGCGCTTAAATGATAAAATCGGTTGATATATTGCCCGATTTTGCGGCAAAAAGTCCGCAGGAAGTTAGATTTCGGGTTTTATATAAGGCTTATGGAAATTCGGCGCTTTTCTTTAAGGACACAAATTCCGATACTCTTTTTGCCCTATCGGACGGGGATTTAACCGTTCTTTACGGCGGCGGAGATTTGAAGGAGATCGCTTCCTTTATTTCGTTTTTATCGCCAAACTCGGTTTTTTGCGATGAAAAATTTGCAGAACTTTCGGGGTATAAAACACAAAATGTTTTGTGCTTTGAAAACAAAAGCGAAAAAGGTTTGCCCGATATCAGCAAAACCGACAGCAAGGCGGTTTATAACATTTTAGAAAAGGGCGGTTTATCCCTTCCGCCTTACGAATATTTTGCTCCCGATTTTTGCCTTAAAATAAACAAGGGCCTTGCCGTTTGCGCGTATAACGAAAACGCGGCGGCGGTTATCCAAAAATGCGATGATGCAGGAATTCTCACGGGCATCGCCTCACTGAAAAAGGGCGAGGGCGGCAAAATTTTGGCTGAAGCGATAAAACTTTCAGGCTGTAAAAAAATATTTGCCGTTTGCGAGACGGCGCTTGTTCCGTTTTATCTTAAAAATCATTTTTTACCTGCCGGCAAAGCAGGATATTGGAGGAAATTTGAATGAACTATTTTTCATTTGATGAAAAAATTGAAAAATACGATAAATTAACCCTTGAAAAATGCCGCGATGTTTTCGCCCGAATTGAAGACACGGCTGAATACAATCAAACAAAAGTGCTTAACGCTTTTATGGAGGAAAAGGTTTCGGCAACCGACTTTACCGCTTCAAACGGCTATGGCTATGATGATTTCGGCAGGGATAAGTTGGACCGCGTTTTCGCAAAGGCGGTTGGCGCAGAGGATGCGCTTATCCGTTCCTCATTTGCTTCCGGAACACACACGCTTTCGGTTGCGCTTTTCGGTATTTTGCGTCCCGTTGACAGCGTGCTTGTGCTGACCGGCAGACCTTATGACACAATAACGGGCGTTTTCGGCATTGATGAAAAAACCGACGGTTCGCTTGCCGATTTCGGCGTTAAATATAATCAGATCGATCTTTTGCCAAACGGCAAACCCGATATAAACGCCATTCGCGCCGAGCTTTCATGGGGCAACTATAAAATGGCATACATACAGCGCTCTCGCGGCTATTCTTCAAGACCGAGCCTTACAATCGATGAAATAAAGGTGCTTTGCGATACCGTTAAAGAGGTATCCCCCGAAACCGTTATTATGGTTGATAACTGTTACGGCGAATTTGTTGAAAAAAGCGAACCCACTCAGGTTGGCGCCGACTTAATGGCAGGCTCGCTTATCAAAATCCCCGGCGGCGGAATTGCCCAAACGGGCGGATATATCGCCGGCAGACACGATCTTGTTGAAATGTGCTCACACAGAATGACCTGTGCGGGTGTTGGCAGAGAAATCGGCGCAACGCTCGGCACAAACCGTGAAATATATATGGGCCTTTTCTTTGCGCCGCATACGGTTATGGAGGCGCTTAAAACCGCCGTTTACACCGCGGCGTTTTTAGAGCTTGCAGGTTACAAAACCTCACCCGCATCCGATGAATTGCGCGGCGATATCGTGCAAACCGTTACCCTCGGCTCTGCCGATGCGCTTATCGCTTTTTGCAAGGGTATGCAAAAGGGTTCTCCTATCGATAGTTTCGTATCTCCCGAGCCATCGGATATGCCGGGATACACCGATAAGGTTATTATGGCGGCAGGCGCTTTCACATTGGGCTCTTCCATTGAGCTTTCGGCAGATGCGCCGCTTCGTCCGCCTTTCACCGCTTATATGCAGGGCGGCCTTAACTTCCATTCGGCAAAAACGGGCGTTTTGTTTGCTCTGAACTCCATGGTGAATGCCGGAAAATTAAAACTTAAATAATAGAGGAAAGCAAAATGAAAAGAATATTTGACGGCGAAATTTATGATGTTGTTAAAGTGCAGAACGGCATTGTTTTTTCCTATAACGGCGGAGTGAACGAGGATCGCTCGATAAATGTTTGCTTTAAGATGATTTCTCTTGAAACAAAAGAGATGAACGATGTTGGCAAAAATGTTTATCTTCTTGCGAAATACGGCCCCGATTACCGCAACATTATCCCCTATTGCGATAACTATATAACAACAAAAGCGCTTCCGCTTACCGATAACAGAACCTTGCTTTGCACAAAAGACGGAAAAATAACCCTTGTTGAAGCAAACGGCGAAGCGAGCTTCAAAAGCGAGATAAAATATAAAGGCTGCGCCCCTTCGGATATCGTTTTTTATGAAAATTCGCTTTGGGGATGTTTTCAAAAATCCGATTGCCTGATAAGGCTTAACCTTGCAAACCTGCGTGAAGAATTGCGTGTCGGCAAAAAGGGCGGCTTTATAAACTCGCCATACTCCGTTTCGGCTCAGGGCGATACTCTTTATGTTTGCTGCACCGAGGGAAAGCGCATCATCAAGTTGGATATGAAAACATATAATGCAGACTATTTTTATGATTTTTTAGAGCCGGTTTATGCTTTTATTCAGATTGAAAACCATCATTTTGCTTTGCTTGAAAGCGGACTTTACGCCATCTGATAAACGGGGGAATGAAAATGTTTGAAATAACAATTCAGCTTAAAACCTTTAATGATGTTAAAAAATTTGTTGAGATAGCAAAATCAAAGGATTACAAAATCGAACTTTGCCGCGGCAAGCAAACCGCCGACGCAAAGGATATAGAGCAGGTTTTCAAGCTTGACCTTACCAAAAAGCTTGTTGTGGTGTCCCACGGGGAAAAAACCGCAATATTAAAGCATGAGCTTGAACCTTTTTTCTGTTAAGGAGCAATTTTTAGTTTATGGATTTTATTTCACTTCGCAAAAAAATAATTGAAAAAGAATTCGGCAATATGAATAAGGAGCAGTTTGAGGCGGTTACCACAACCGAAGGCCCGCTTCTTATCCTTGCGGGTGCGGGCAGCGGCAAAACAACCGTGCTTGTAAATCGCATTTCATATCTTTGCCGTTACGGAAACGCATATAACTCAAACTATATTCCGCAATACACCGAGGGGGATATTTTAGCGGCGCAGGATTATTTGGAGGATAACTGCGATATTCTATACAGCGACACCTTCACCGTTGATCCGCCGCGCCCCTATGAAATTCTTGCCATAACCTTTACAAATAAAGCGGCGGCAGAGCTTAAAGAAAGAATCGAAAAGAAAACCGGCGAAGATGCCGCCGATATTATGTCCGGCACATTCCATTCCGTTTGCGGAAGACTTTTGCGCATAAACGCCGAGCGACTCGGCTTTTCTTCGCATTTCACCGTTTATGATTCCGATGATCAAAAGCGGCTTATGAAAGCGGTTATGAAAGACCTCAGGACCGATGAAAAAATCATCACGCCCAAAGCCGCTCTCGGTTACATATCAAGGGCAAAGGATTCGCTTATTGATGAGAATGAGTTTGAAGCATCCTGCGGCGGCGATCTGCGCCTTAAAACCGTTGCGCTTTTATACCGCGAATATCAAAAGCGCCTTAAAAGCGCCGATGCGATGGACTTTGACGATATGATCGTTTACACCGTTCGTCTGCTTCGTGAAAATCCCGATCTTTTGCAAAAATATTCGGGCAGATTTCGCTATGTTATGGTTGATGAGTATCAGGATACAAACCATGCGCAATATGAACTTGTTTCTCTGCTTTCAAGCGTTCACGGCAATATATGCGTTGTTGGCGATGATGATCAGAGTATCTACCGCTTCAGAGGCGCCACGATAGAAAATATCCTTAATTTTGAGGATGATTATAAGGGCGCGCGGCTTATCCGCCTTGAACAAAACTACCGCTCAACCGAGAATATTTTAAGCGCCGCGAACGAGGTTATAAAAAACAACAAGGGCCGAAAGGGCAAAACCCTTTGGACAGCGCAAAAAGGCGGCGACAAATTGCAGCTTTATGTTGCGCGTGATGAACGCGGCGAGGCGCAGTATGTTTCCGATACGCTGACCGACCTTGTGGGTGACGGCGAAAATTTCCGCGATTGCGCCGTTCTTTACCGAATGAACGCCCAGTCGGCTTCGTTTGAAAGCATTTTTGCAAGAAGCGGCATTTCATATCAGGTTATAGGCGGTCACCGATTCTTCGATCGCCGCGAAATCAAGGATGCGCTTTGCTATTTAAGCGTTATCAACAACAATGCCGATGAAATAAGGCTCAGAAGAATAATAAATGTTCCCAAAAGGGGAATCGGCGATACAACCGTTGAAAAAGCGGTGCAGATAGCATCTTCTTTGGGTATTTCCGTGTTTGAGGTTTTGCAGAATGTCGGTGATTATCCGCTTCTTTCAAGAAGCGCGGCAAAAATAGGCGAATTTTGCAAAATGATTGAAGATTTAACCGAAAAGGCAAGTGAGCTTTCTCTGCCCGAGCTTTTGGAACTTACATTGGAGGTTTCGGGTTATAACGCGATGCTCGCCGCCGAAACCGATCCCGACGCGCCCGACCGCAAGGCAAACCTTGAAGAGCTTGTAAATCAGGTTGCCGCCTTCTCTGAGGAAGCACCCGAACCGACCCTTTCGGCTTATCTTGAAGATGTAGCTCTTATAAATGATATTGACAATATGAACGAATCGGACGATAAGGTGACCCTTATGACCGTTCACGCCGCAAAGGGACTTGAATTCAAAAATGTTTTCCTCGTTGGTATGGAGGAGGGCATTTTCCCCGGAAATCAGTCGATATACGGCGGTCCCGAAGATCTTGAGGAGGAACGCCGCCTTGCCTATGTTGCGATAACAAGAGCAAAAAAGCGCCTCTTCATAACAAGGGCTTCCTCCCGTATGCTTTATGGGCAGACGGGCAGAAATCTGCCCTCAAGATTTTTAAGCGAGATACCGCGTGAGCTTTGCGAAATTGAAGAAGCATTTCCGCAAACCCCGTTTGGCGAAAGTATGCCGCAACATTCATCCGTTCATATTATCGGAGGCGGCAGCCCCAAACGCGCAGGTGCTTCTATTTCCCTTTCAGGCTCCGCACCAAAACCCGCACCTAAGGCTGACGGCACAAACTATGCCGTGGGACAGACCGTTGAGCATAAGGTTTTCGGAACGGGACTTATCCTTTCCGTGACCTCTATGGGCGGCGACACATTGCTTGAAATTTCTTTTGACAAAGCAGGAACTAAAAAAATAATGGCTTCTTTTGCAAAGCTTAAAGTTTTATAAGATTTTTAGGAGGGTTTTTATGAACATCTCATCTTCCGCCGTTAAAAAAACGGCAATAACGGCAATGAAAGAGAATTATATTCCGCTTGTTGTAAGTTCGGTTATTCTTATAACGGCTTACTTTCTCGCAGTTCTCACGGCAAGCGTTTTAAGCTCGGTTACAAATGCGCTTATCGCTTCGGTTTTGTTGCTTTTATTGTTATGCTTTCTTTTTGCTCCGCTTGTTTTGGGACTTGTCAGAATGTGCTGGCATATAGCAAACGGAAACGCCGCCTCGCCTGAAGAAATCTTCTTTTATTTCACGGCAGGGCATAATTATATCCGCGCAATAACACTTGCTTTGCATATTTTTGTCAGAGGATTTTTAATAAATACGGTTTTCAGTATTCCCGCTTACACGGCGCTTCTCCTTTCAAACCGTGAATTTTATAAGGCCTTCGGCAGCACGATGCCCCCTTGGGGATCGAGCCTTACGGTTGTTTCAACGGTTTTAAGCATTTTGGCGTTTATCGGAACGGTGCTTGTTATGCTGCGCTATTTCGCGGCTCCGTTTTTTGCGGTTTGCGATGAAAATATGAAAGAAAAAACCGCGATTTCGCAGTCGCTTGTTGTTTCCTCAAAGACTTACAGCGAGGTTTTCGGCTTTGCTTTAACTCTTATCGGTTGGATCTTGCTTTGTCTGCTTGTTATTCCGGCAATATTTGTTCTGCCCTATATCGCTATGTGTTACACCGTTTATTGCCGCTTTTCAACATACAGACACAACAAAACCGTTGACAATATGATCTTAAAGGCGGGGGTAACGGAATGAGCAAAAGGTATTCTCTTTTGTGGCTTTATGCCCTTACAATTCTTGTTATTATTTTCAATATCGGCGCAAACCTTAAAAACTATCTTTTCGCCGATATCAATGATCTGCCCGTGGGCGAACTGCTTTATTCGCTTGATTCACCGGCAGGTGATAAAAAAATGAACTTTTATCTTGTTAAAAATTCTTTCGGCGAGGGTGTTCGCGGTGAGCTTGAAACGGGTGACAAAAAGTCTAACATTTTTTGGCAAACCGGCACCGATTCCGTTCACGCCGATTGGCTTCAAGATGATTATATTTTGATAAACGATATTCCGCTGACCGTTACGGGCGAATTTAAGTATGACTGCCGCAAGGGCACTTCGCTTTTCTCGGACGGCGCTCTGCGTGAGGAATTTATAAACGGCAATGGAAAAAAATGATGTAATAAATCTTAAAATCTGCGATATTTCGTCCGATGGCTTCGGTGTCGGCAAAACAGACGAAGGCTTTGCGGTTTTTGTGCCGAACACCGCGATAGATGATATTATCGAATGCAAAATTTTAAGCCTTAAAAAGAACTTTGCTTTTGGCAAATGCGAAAATCTTTTAACCTCCTCGGCTTCAAGAATTGCGCCCGATTGCCCCGCTTTCGCAAAGTGCGGCGGATGTATGCTGCGGCATATAAGCTATGATGCCGAGCGGAGTTTCAAGCAAAAAAAGGTTTATGAAACGATGCGCCGTATCGGCAAAATCGAGATCGAACCTAATGATATTATCTCGCTTTCCGACATGAGATACCGCAACAAAGCGCAATATCCGATAGCGCAAAACGGCGAGCTTGGGTTTTATGCCCTTCATTCTCACCGCGTTATCCCTCAGGATGATTGCCGCTTGCAGCCGGCAATTTTTTCAAAAATCTCGGCTGCGTTTCGCGAATATATAAAGCAAAACGGCGTTTCGGTTTATAACGAGGAAACTCATAAGGGCCTTTTGCGCCATCTTTATCTTCGCCGCGGTTTTAACTCGGGCGAAATAATGGCGGTTATAGTAATAAACGGCGAAAATTTGCCGAACGAACAGTCGCTTGTTTCCGCGTTGCTTGATGCCGCCGGAAACGACCTTAAAAGTATTCAGATAAACATAAATAAAAAACCCACAAATGTTGTTTTGGGCGGCAAGTGCCGCGTGATTTACGGAACGGATAGGATAAAAGATACTCTTTGCGGCGTTGAAGTTTCGCTTTCGCCCTTTTCTTTTTATCAGGTGAATTCCGCCGTTTGCGAGCTGCTTTATAAAAAGGCGGCTGACTATTGCGAATGCGATAATAAGGATATTCTCGATCTTTACTGCGGCGCCGGAACGATAGGTCTTTCCCTTGCAAAACGCGCAAAACGGATAACCGGCGTTGAAATTGTTGAACCTGCCGTAAAAGACGCCGTTGAAAACGCAAAGGCAAACGGCATAAATAACGCGCGGTTTATCTGCGCCGATGCGAAAGCGGCGGCACAACAGCTCAAAGCCGAGGGCTATCGCCCCGATGCCGTTATCCTCGATCCCCCACGAAAGGGATGCGATAAAAGCGTTATCGAAACGGTGGCAAACGATTTTGCGGCCGAAAGAGTTGTTTATATTTCCTGCGATGTGGCAACCCTCGCGCGCGATTGCGCGATTTTTGAAACAATGGGCTATAAAGTAAAAGAATACACCCCCGTTGATATGTTCCCCCGCACCGCCCATGTGGAGACGGTGGTAAAACTTACTAAGGTTCAAATTTGAAAAAAGGAAAATTTCCGATTTATAAATATACGGTGAGGGTGTTGTTGATTTGAATTTAAATAAAGTTCACCACGTTGCGATCATCGGCAGCGACTATGAAAAATCCAAGCATTTTTATGTTGAACAGTTGGGTTTTCAGCTGATACGCGAGAATTACAGAGAAGATAGAGATGATTATAAAATCGACCTTCAGCTTGATGATCTTGAATTAGAACTTTTTATAATAAAAAACTGCCCCAAAAGGGCAAGCTTTCCCGAAGCTTACGGACTTAGGCATTTAGCATTTTGTGTGGATTCTGTGGATGAAACCGCAAGAGAATTAAACGCAAAGGGCATCGAAACAGAACCTATTCGTTACGATACATATACGAATAAAAAAATGACATTTTTCTTTGATCCGGATGGCCTGCCACTTGAAATACATGAGTGATTGCGGCGGAATTTCAAATTCCGACTGACAAAATCATAAAAAGGAAGGATACATAAAAATTATGATTTCATTTGCAAGTGATTATATTGCGGGGGCGCATCCGCTGATTCTTAAAAAATTGCTTGAAACAAACATGGAAGTTTTAAGCGGTTACGGAACCGATGATTATTGCATCCTTGCGGCAGAAAAAATCAAACGCGCCTGCGATTGCCCCGAGGGAGAGGTCTTCTTTTTAACCGGCGGAACGCAAACAAACCAAATTGTGATTGATACCCTGCTTGACAGTCACGAAGGGGTTGTTTCCGCCACAACGGGCCATGTGAACTGTCACGAAGCCGGCGCAATAGAGTTTTCGGGTCACAAAGTGCTCGCACTTAAAGAAAAAGACGGTAAGCTCAGCGCCGCTGATGTTCGCGATTATTTAAAAAAGTTTTATGATGACGAAAATCATGAGCACATGGTTTTTCCCGGCATGGTTTACATATCATTCCCGACCGAATACGGAACCGTTTATAAAAAAGCCGAGCTTGCTTTAATATACGATGTTTGCAAAGAATATAACATCCCGTTGTTTATTGACGGCGCACGGCTCGGTTACGGTTTAAACAGCAACGGGTGTGACGTCAAGTTAAGCGAGTTATCAAAACTGTGCGATGTGTTTTATATCGGCGGAACAAAGGTCGGCGCGTTATGCGGCGAGGCGGTTGTTTTCACCCACGGCAACACCCCGAAGCATTTTATCGCAAAGATAAAACAACACGGCGCGCTTTTGGCTAAGGGTCGCCTTTTGGGCATTCAGTTTGATACTCTTTTTACCGATGATTTATATATGAAGCTCGGCAAATATGCTATCGATATGGCTGAAAAGCTGAAAGATATTTTCACAAAAAAGGGTTATTCGTTTTTTATTGACTCGCCAACGAACCAGCAGTTTATTATTTTGAATAACAAAAAGCTTAACGAGCTGCAAAGCAAGGTTGGATTTTGCTTTTGGGAAAAATATGACGATAATCATTCGGTTGTTCGCTTTGCCACAAGCTGGTCAACAACCAAGGATGACCTTGAATACCTTAAAAAAATCTTATAACCGTTTAAAACCGGTCTTGTTTGGAGGTTTTTATGAAACAAACCAGATGTATAACACATAGAACCGTCCCCTGTGTTCTCTAACTGATTAACGTGGACAAAACGTGTAATTTGATAGCCGGATTGATGTTAAACCAGTCGGCACAAAATCCGATTACATATCTTAACCCACAGAAGTGAGATGAAATTCTGTTTTTCGGTGCGATTGAGAGGCGTTAGTAATGAGTAATAGTATTTCAATAATTGGTGGTGCGGATGGTCCGACATCTATATTTCTTGGAGGAAGCATAGGAATAAGTTGGCTTAATATATTTGGATTAATACTTGTAGTTCTACTACTAGTTCCAAATATCATATATGCAGTAAAAGAAAAGAATCAAGAAAATAAATGTACAAATAAGCTCATGAATCTGGTAGAACAAATTGGGCGATATGCAAGTATGTTTTTAATGGTATTTAATATAG
>JAZUJA010000057.1:0-2470 GCA_045642495.1 Acutalibacteraceae bacterium | reverse complement strand
TGTTCCTCACGAACCCATTCTCATCGAACCTGCATCATGCGTTCTTCACTATGCACAGATGATGTTTGAAGGAATGAAAGCATATCGCACACCAAACGGTGATGTTCAGCTATTCAGACCTGATATGAATGCGAAACGTATGGCAAGCACAAATGAACGTATGTGTATGCCTGAACTTCCCGAAGATCTTCTTATTGCCGCTGTTAAAGCCGTTATCAAGGAAGATATTGATTGGGTTCCCTCAGCACCCGGAACAGCGCTTTATATCCGTCCCTTTATGTTCGGTGACGAAGTATCATTCTCTGTTCTTCCTGCAAAGCATTACAGATTTATGGTAATCTTAAGCCCCACCGGCTCTTATTATGCCGCAAACGACGGCGGACTTTCCACTACAAGAATTTATGTTCAGGATAAGTATATCCGCGCTGCTAAGGGCGGCACCGGATATGCAAAGGTTGGCGGAAACTACGGCGGCGGTATGCGTGCTTCTCAGGATGCTATGAAATATAACTGTAAAGATGTTTTGTGGCTTGATGCAGCTGAGCATAAATATGTTGAAGAAATCGGAACTTCAAATGCTTTCTTCCGCATAGGCGATGAAGTTATAACAGCTCCGCTTGACAGCGGCACCATTCTCCCCGGTATCACAAGAAATTCAGTTATCCAACTTCTTAAAAAATGGGGCGTTAAGGTTAGCGAACGCAAGCTTTCTATTGATGAGATCATTGAAGCCAGCAAATCAGGCGAGCTTAAAGAAATTTTTGCAAGCGGCACCGCGGCTGTTATCTCCCCCATCGGCACTCTTAACTATGTTGGTAGCGATTATCAGGTTGCAGATGGTAAGGTTGGTGAGATTGCTCAAAAACTTTACGATACCATATACGGTATTCAAACAGGCACTGTTGAGGACTTTATGGGTTGGACCTATCCCCTTAACCTTAAAGCATAAAATATGAAAAGAATAAATCTTTTCTGCGGTCATTACGGAAGCGGAAAAACAAATGTTGCAATAAACTATGCCCTTTATCTTAAAAATAAAGGTCTTGATGTATCAATAGCTGATATTGATATAGTTAATCCATATTTTCGAACGAAGGACAGCGAAAAAGAATTGCAGGATGCGGGAATCGAGGTTATTTCATTGCCATTTGCAAACAGCAATGTTGATCTTCCTGCATTACCTGCAGAGGTTTATTCACTTGTTCAGAATAAAAACAAAACTGCCGTTTTTGATATTGGCGGCGATGACAGAGGCGCATTTGCACTCGGCAGATACACACCCTATATCCTTGAAGAAAACAATTATGAAATGTTTTTTGTTGTAAACTTCTGTCGTCCGCTTACCAAAACCGCAAAAGAAGCAATAACAGTTATGAAAGAGATTGAAGCTGCATGTTCAATTCCTTTTACAGCAATAATAAATAACTCAAATTTAGGTAGTGAAACAACTGCCGAAGGCATTGAAAAATGGAAAAAAGAAGCAGAAAAACTTGCGGAATTATCGGGATTGCCAATAGCATTTACATGCGCTGAAAAATCCCTTTGCAAAGAAGATATGTTTCCATTAAAGCTTCAATCAAAATTATTTTAGGAGGAATCAAGATGCCGAAAGTTACTTTTGATACGGATGTTTGCAAAGGCTGCGGTCTTTGCGCTTCGGCTTGTCCGAAAGGAATTATCCGCATAGCATCGGAAAAATTAAACATTAAAGGTTATTCCCCTGCTGAAATTACCGATCAGTCACAGTGCATTGCCTGTGCGTTTTGCGCAACAATGTGCCCGGACTGCGTAATAACGGTTGAGAGATGAGGTGTTAATATGGCAGAAAAAGTTTTAATGAAAGGTAACGAAGCCATTGCCGAAGCCGCAATTCGCGCGGGTTGTCGCCATTACTTCGGTTATCCTATCACTCCGCAAACGGAAGTTGCGGCATATATGGCAAAAAGAATGCCTAAAATAGGCGGAACATTTTTGCAGGCAGAAAGTGAAATTTCCGCAATAAATATGGTTTACGGTGTTGCCGGAACCGGAAAAAGAGTCATGACCTCTTCTTCTTCCCCCGGTGTATCCTTAAAGCAGGAAGGTATTTCCTATATTGCAGGATCCGATTTGCCGGCACTTATTGTTAATGTTCAGCGCGGCGGTCCGGGACTTGGCGGAATTCAGCCCAGCCAGTCAGATTACTTCCAGGCAACCAAAGGCGGCGGACACGGTGACTATCACCTTATAGTTTTAACACCGGACTCTGTTCAGGAAATGGCAGATTTAACCGCCCTTGCATTCGACCTTGCTGATAAATACCGTATGCCTGCTATGCTTCTTGCAGACGGCACAATGGGTCAGATGATGGAGCCTGTTGAGCTTCCCGAGCCCGACGACATCAAGGTTTATGAAAAGCCTTGGGCTGTTACTGGCACAGGCAAAAAGCGTCAGCACAACATTATCAATTCACTTTATCTTGACCCCGAAG
>JAZUJA010000056.1:0-5689 GCA_045642495.1 Acutalibacteraceae bacterium | reverse complement strand
AACATCTATCTTAGCGGAAAGCTTAATATAAGCGGCGGTACGATAAAAGACGGTGACGCAGGTAAGCAGGGCGGAAACATTTCAATGAACTCTGCAAACTCTGCCGTTAATATGACCGGCGGTCAGATTTTGGGCGGTACTTCTTCATCTTCTTATAAGAATACGGGAAGCGTATATATTTGGAATAACGAAGCCGCAACATTTAATATGTCAGGCGGTACCGTTAAATCGCTTGGCGAATCCGAAATCCCGGCAAATAAAACGGGTGGTGGAATAGCACTTGTTAAGGGTGCACTTAATCTTTCGGGAAATGTCAATATTTCGGGCGGCCTTGTAAATCTTTATGTTGCAAGCGGTAAAAAGGTCGGAGTAAGCAACCTTGACGGTAATGCCAAGATAGGTGTGACTTGTGCTGAAAACGGTGTCTTTGCGGAAAATGCAAAAGACTATAAAGATAACTTCGTTTCTGATAATGAAATTAACGAAATTATTATCAAGAATAATGTTGACCTTAAATATAACCTTATCGGTTCCCATTCTCATTCTCTTGCCGAAAATTGCACAAGCGTTTATGTTAGTGATAGTATAAAAGACAGCGATACTGATTTTATGATGTTAACGCAGGCTATTGTAGATGCAACATCTTATGTTGATGCCAGCGGTTCAACTCAAACCAAAACCGCAAATGCCCTACCCGCAAAAGGCAGTTGGGCACTTGCCGAAAATATCAGTATAAAATCAGCATATTCGGGTATTTATCAAGGAGCTTATAACCTTTGCCTTAACGGATTTGAAATTGAATGTAAGGACTGCAGATTTATCAGTCACAACAATTCAACATCTAAATCAAAGGCTAATATAAATATTTGCGATTGCAAGGGCTCAGGTCGTGTTTACCGTACGGGTAACACAACACGTTCCGACCAAGGTTGCCTTATTTGGACAAACGGAACAAGCGTATTCACAAATATTTCTATCTACGGCGGCACCTTTGATGGATCAAATCTCACCTCATCTTACGCCAACGGCGGTCCGGTTGCTTATCTTGCGTCAAGTGCAGATAATTCAAACGGTCAGTATAATTCCTTTACCGTTTACGGCGGCAGATTTTTAGGCGGAAATGTTACCGGTTCAAAAGCCAGCGGTATTCTTTCTGCAATGGGCAAAACCGTTTTGAATATCTTCGGCGGTGTTTTCGAAGGAAAAGAAGGATACTCTTCTTACGGAAATGTTGTTATAGGCGCAGATGGCGTTTCGGCTAATCTCGGAGCAGGCGAATTCAAAAACGGAAACCTTTCAGTGATAAAGGGCAAAGTTAGTATTATCGATAAATCGGTGGTATTTGATGATAACAGCGCGCTGTATCTATTCTCGGGTGCTGATGTAGCGATTCTTTCTGCCGCAAACTTCAAACCCGATTACGCAATGAAAATTGATATGTTAACACCGGGAGTTTTCATTAAATCCGCAAAAGAATATAAAAATTGTTTTGTTTCAAAGCAAAGCGAATATAAGGTGTCTGTAAAAGGGGAAGATCTCGAGTTATCTCTTATTTCATAAAAGTTTCAAATTATTCCGAGCAGGATGTCAAAGTAAAAAGCTTTGAATCTTGC
The DNA here is from genome assembly GCA_045642495.1 of Acutalibacteraceae bacterium. Taxonomy (GTDB): domain Bacteria; phylum Bacillota; class Clostridia; order Oscillospirales; family Acutalibacteraceae; genus UBA737. Next base: position 4,076 of record JAZUJA010000056.1, on the reverse strand, counting down.
TCGGATTTTTTATCGCGAAAAAATTTTGTTATTTTGTTAAATCTTGCTATTTTATGATTGAAAATTCACAATATAAATGATATAATAAAGCTTGACAAAACGGCTAAAATATGGGGGCTTCGGTCGAATTTGCGATACTCAAATTAACGACGTCGCCGCAAAAGTTCAAATAAACTAAAAAAGGGGAAAGGGAAAATGGTTAATTTTATTTTGGGATCAGAATCGGTTTCGGTTGTAATTCTTCTTATCGTTTTTTTCGGCACTGTTTTTGAAACGCACACAAAACCGATAAAAAAACGACTTTTTATCAGTTTAATTTCAATTTCTCTTATTAGTGTTATTTCTGATTTTATCTCGTGGTTGCCTTTGAATTGGAATAAATGTTATTTCCTTGCGGTGTCTTTAACAACATTTTCTTTTGTTTTTCCGATGGTGTTTATCCTTTTCTTCACATTATATCTTTATGTGCATATTTCTGACCGTGTTGATATTAAAAAGATTTATTTCAAAATTTCAATAATTTACAGCATGGTTGTTGTGCTTTTATCATTAGTCTTGTGCATAGACGGAAAGATATTTACCATTGTTAACGGTGATTATAAAGTTGCAGATTTATATGTTTTTTATGTTATTTCTGGGCTTGTCAGTGTGTTTTATCTTTTGTTTATTGTGCTGGCAAACGCCAAAAAAATCGGAGTGCATGATACCCTGACAACGGTTTTATTTTTTGTTATTCCGTTTTGCGGCATTTTGTTGAATTTAATATATCCGGAACTTGAATTAACTATTTCTGCTGTTTCTTTGGATGTTCTTTTTGCTTATGTTATGCTTCAGTCAGATCAGCAAAAATATTTAATAAAAAAAGAAAAAAAGGCATTAGATCAAGCACATCTTGATGAGTTAACAGGTCTTAAGAACAGACTTGCTTATTCAATTGTTCTTGATAAGCAAACGGATGAACCGGTCAGCGTTCTTTTCTGTGATGTTAACGGTCTAAAATACACTAATGATCATTTCGGCCATAAAGCGGGAGATAAACTGCTTGTTGATTTTTCTAATGATTTGAAAGAGTTGTTCGGCGAAGAATATTTGTTTAGAATAAGCGGCGATGAATTTGTTGTTTTGAAATTCGGAAACGATTATAAACAATTTGAACAATTAGCTTCAAAACTTTCCGAAACTAAATCTGATATTGAAATGCCCAAGGCATCATTTGGTATGGCTTTTGGCAATTCAAAGCAATTATCTTTGCTTGTTGATATAGCAGAACGCGAAATGTATCAAAAAAAGAACGAAATTCATAAGCTCTTTCCTATGTACAGTCGTTCAAATTAACATATTTTTCTTTTTCCGGAGGCTTTAACTTTGAAAAAATACGAAATAATAGATGTTCATGCGCACATTTTTCCTGAAAAAATAAGAGAAAAAGCGGTTTATTCCATAGGCGCATTTTATGATTATTATGGTATGAACTGCGAAGGTTCTTCTGATAACCTTATTAAAGAAATGGATGCGGCTTGCATTGATCGCGCGGTTATTCATTCGGTTGCAACTGTTCCGCATCAGGTTAAACCGATAAATGATTTTATATTAAGAACTTTCCAAAAACACGGAAATCGTCTCATTCCTTTTGCAACAATTCATCCCGAAATGGAAAATATGGAGGAAGAAATAGAAAGGGTTATTTCTCTTGGATTTAAGGGCATAAAAATTCATCCGGATTTCCAAAGCGTTAATATTGATGCGCCATCAACAAAGTTGATGTTCAAAATAATTGACGGAAGGGTTCCGGTTCTCATTCATATAGGGGATAAAACGCGCCCGTTTTCTCATCCGAAACGCCTTGCTGCTGTTGCAGAGGAATTTCCTAATCAAATTTTAATCGGTGCGCACTTTGCGGGATATCAAGCGTGGGATGACGCCGAAAAATATGTTTTGGGCAAATTTGATAATGTTTATATCGATACTTCAAGTTCGCTATTTTGCATACCGCCAAGCCGTGCATTAAATATGATAAAAAAGCACGGGGTTGAGCGCGTTGTTTTCGGAACGGATTATCCAATGTGGGAGCCGAAAGAAGAAATTGAAAGATTTATGGATATTGCTCTTACCGAAGAAGAAAGAAAACTTATTTTTTCTGAAAATTTGTTAAGAATACTAAAATAAAAAAGTCAGGTCATTTGACCTGACTTTTTTAATCTTAAAAATCGTAACCCTTTTTAATTGCCTCAAGGTTAACCGATAAAAGATCTGCATGTTTTGCCGAAACAACTTTTTTAAGTGCCGCTTCAACATTTTCAAACTTAATAACAGATGTTTCTTTTATGAGTTTACCGCTTATGATCATATTAGCAAGGGTAGGGGCGTTCATTTGCTTTGCAAGTTGAGTTGCCGGAATATAAAACACCTCAACATCGCTTCTTTCAACCTTTCTTTCGATAAGGGAAGAATCAACAAAAATTTTACCGCCCGAAACAACACTTGCTTCATACTTATCAAGTGATGGAAGATTCATCGCAACAAGAACATCGGGTTTTGTAACGATAGGGCTTCCAACCGGCTCATCGCTTATAATAACGCTGCAATTTGCGGTTCCTCCACGCATTTCCGGACCATAGGAGGGAAGCCAACTGATTTTTTTATTTTCGTTAAGTCCGCCGTAAGCCAAGAATTTTCCCGAGAAAAGAATTCCTTGACCGCCAAATCCGGCAAGTAATATATTCGTTGTCATAAATCAATCTTCCTCCTTTGCACTTTTATCCTTATAAACACCAAGCGGATAATAGGGAATCATTTTTTCTTCAACCCATTTAAGCGCATTGTCGGGTGTCATACCCCAGTTTGTAGGGCAGGAGGAAATAACTTCAACAAGTGAGAATCCTTTGTTGTTAATTTGGTTTTCAAATGCTTTTTTGATTGTTTTCTTTGCTTCTTTAACATTTTTAACATTGTTAACGGCAACTCTAGCTATAAACTCGGGGCCATCAAGTGAAGAAAGAAGCTCACTGATTTTTACAGGATAGCCTGCTGTTTTAACATCGCGGCCATAAGGGGAAGTTTGGGTAACTTGACCGGGAAGGGAAGTAGGTGCCATCTGACCGCCCGTCATACCGTAAATAGCGTTGTTTACGAAAATAACAGTGATGTTTTCATTTCTTGTTGCAGCGTGAACAGTTTCGGCCATACCAATCGAGGCAAGGTCGCCGTCACCTTGATATGTGAATATAACATTATCGGGGAGAGAGCGTTTAAGTCCTGTTGCAACGGCAGGCGCGCGTCCGTGTGCTGCTTCAACCATATCGCAAGTGAAATAATCGTAAGCCATAACTGCGCATCCAACGGGTGCAACGCCGATGGCTTTACCTTCAACGCCAAGCTCGTCTATTGCTTCGGCAACAAGGCGGTGGATAATGCCGTGTGTACAGCCGGGGCAATAGTGAAGCGGAACATCGCAAAGAGTTTTCGGTTTTTCAAATACAACTGCCATCAGAATTCGCCTCCCTGCATTTTTTTAACAGTTTCTATAATTTCTTCCGGTGAAGGAATCATACCGCCTGCGCGGTTGCAAAGAACAACCGGTTTTTTGCATTCTTCCGCAAGGCGAACATCTTCGATCATTTGTCCCATAGAAAGCTCAACAGATATAAATCCTTTAACCTTTTCGGCAGCTTCCTTAATGGGCTTTTTCGGGAAAGGCCAAACGGTTATCGGACGGATAAGACCTACTTTAATTCCTTCTTCACGAAGCGTTGTGATTGCATTTTTTGCAACTCTTGCCGCAATACCAAATGCAACAATGCAGTACTCCGCATCGTCCATCATATAACTTTCGTATCTTACTTCGTTTTCCTCAACCTGTTTATATCTCTCATAACGCTCAAAATTTGTCTTTTCAAGTTCATCGGGAACAAGATAAAGAGAGTTTATGATATTATGCTTTCTTTTGCATTTTGTTCCGGTTACTGCCCAAGATTTCTCTTCGGTATCGATTGCTTTTTCTTCGGGAAGAGAAACCGGTTCCATCATTTGACCCATAGTAGCGTCAGCAAGAAGCATAGCAGGCATACGATATTTAT
>JAZUJA010000055.1:0-7641 GCA_045642495.1 Acutalibacteraceae bacterium | reverse complement strand
GGCTGCGGAATGATTCTTTACACACCCGTTAACACCGATAACGCGCAGGTTGAAACCTTCACCGATTTTCTCTCCCTTGCAGGTACACTTGATCAAATTTCAGAAGAGCTTATTGACTCGGCTTCTGCCGTTTCAGGTTGCGGCCCTGCATACGGATATATGTTTATTGACGCTATGGCAAAGGGTGCCGCCGAGTGCGGTTTGCCTTATGAAAAGGCGCTTAAATATGCCGCTGAAACCGTTAAGGGCGCGGCGGAAATGATCCTTCAAACCGGCATTTCACCCGAAGATCTTAAAATCGCGGTTTGCAGTCCTAAGGGAAGCACGCTTGAGGGCGTTTATGTTCTTGAGGACGGTGACCTTGCAGGACTTACCGGCAATGCCATCAAAGCGGCTTACAAAAGAACGCTTGAGCTTGGCAAGAAATAATGAAAACCTTATTTATAGGCGATGTTGTTTCAAGTGCAGGTTGCGAAATTCTGCTTAAAAAGTTGCCGTTTATTAAGCGTGAAAACGGCGTTGACCTTTGCATTGTCAACGGCGAAAACGCGGCAGACGGCAACGGAATGACAAAACATTCCTGCGATAACATTTTTGCCGCCGGAGCCGATGTTATAACCGGCGGAAACCATTCGCTGCGCAAAAAAGAATTTTTGCCGGAGCTTGACCGTAACCCGTTTATTTTAAGGCCGCACAACCTTATTTGTGAAGAAGGCAGCGGATATTGCCTTTGCGATATGGGGCGTTTCCGCGCGGCTATCATAAACCTTATGGGCGAACTCACATTTGAAAAAGGAATGGTAACAAATCCGTTTGCGGCGGCTGATGAATTGATAAAAAAAGCAGAAAGTGACGGCGCCGACTATATTTTTGCCGATTTTCATGCCGAAACTACGGCGGAAAAAAGAGCGCTTGGCTTTTATCTTGACGGAAAGGTGAGTGCTGTTGTAGGCACGCACACCCATGTTCAAACAAACGACCTTCAAATATTGCCGCTCGGCACGGGATATATAACCGACCTCGGAATGACCGGGGTTATCAACTCGGTTTTGGGCGTTAAAAAAGAAATAATCATAGCAAGACTGAAATCAAAAGATATGTCCCGATTTGAATGGGAAACGGGAAAATGTATGATTTCGGGTGCTTTGTTTGATATCGACGAAAAAACAAAGCAATGCAATGACGCAAAAATGATTTCAATTACTTAAAGGAGTGGAAAGAGCGAATGAAAAAGTTAATATGTTTTATGCTTGTTTTCGCTCTGATTATTCTCGGCGGTTGCAAGAGTAATCCGAAAAACTCCTCAAGTGATGCTGTCTTTGAAACCGAAACAAAGCCTGATTCACTTCGTCTGCTTTATTCTTACGGCGACAGTTTTAACCCCTACACCGCAAGCACCGACCTTAACCGCAATCTTTGCACACTTTTATATGATCCGCTTTTTAAGGTTGATAACAATTTTAATTGTGAATATTATCTTGCGCAAAGCGGCTCGATAGAAGGAAGCACCGCAACCGTTACATTAAATCAGGTTAGTTTTTCTGATGGCACTCCGCTTACGGCGGACGATGTAGTTTATTCATTTTCCCTTGCCAAAAAATCGGAAAGCGCCGTTTACAGATCATACCTTCAAGAAGTTGTTTCCTGCACAGCGGCAGACACTTACACGGTGAATTTTAAGTGCGATTTTTATGATCCATACCTTTTTAATCTGCTCACATTCCCGATAATAAAGGCGGGAAGTGACAAGCAATCAAATTCAGACGGCGTTGAAATAGCACCTGTCGGCTGTGGTAGATACACAGTAAACGAAAACGGCAAAACCCTGGACCTTAATCCCACTTATTACGGCAAAAAGCCGACCGTTCAAAGCATAGATCTGCTTAACGCTCCGGATAGCGAGTCTATTTCGCATTATGTTGAGGTTGGCGCAACCGATATATATTACACCGATTCTTCTTCCGATACGATTTACCGAATGAGCGGAAAGCGCGCGGAAGTCAATATAAACCGACTTATATATATAGGTATTAACAGCACATACGGACAGTTATCCGCTAAGGAAGCGCGGTATGCCATATCAAGCGCGATCAACAGAACCGCTATATGCGACTCAGCTTTTTATAACAACGCAAAGCCTGCAAACGGCTATATGAACCCCGATTTTTCGCCCGTTAAAGCCACTTCTTCACTTGAAGCGCAAACGAATAATGAAATAACTGTTGAGAATTTGGCAAAGTTGGGTTATAATACATTAGATGAGAACGGTTTTTATGTTAATTCATCGGGAAATCGCCTTTCGTTTTCACTGCTTGTAAACTCCGACAACCGCAGCAGAGTTGCGGCGGCACGCGCAATATCGGCGCAGTGCAGAAATGCGGGTATTGAAATAACCGTTATCGAGCGAACATTTGAGCAGTATAATGAGCTTTTGCAAAGCAACTCTTTCCAGCTATACTTAGGAGAGGTTTCAATATTGCCGAATATGGATATTTCGGCACTTGTAACAAACGGCGGCAGCGCGGCATACGGCGTTGACGAAGCCGTAACCGCGGGGGACAGCGCAATGCAAGCATCGGCGCTTATCGCGTCTTACAGAAACGGTGAAATCTCCGTTTCTGATCTTTCCGCTTCCCTGCTTTCCCAGATGGCGCAAATTCCCGTTTGCTTCAGAAAAGGGCTTTTATTTTATAAAAATGATATTAAATCGGGTGTTATAGGAACACTCGGTGACATATATTATTCTTTATCCGACTATTCATTTTAAGGTTTTATAAAGGAGGACTTTTTATGATCACTTATGAAACAAGACTTGGAACGATTGATCTTACAGAAGATTTTCTTGCAAGACTTATCGGAAATGAAGTAACATCCTGCTTTGGTGTTGTTGGTATGATGCCCAGCAATAATAAGCAGAAGATATCAAAGCTTTTCGGCCGCAACGCCGCGCTTGATACCGGCATTAAGGTTACAGGCGACGAAAAGAAAATTGATGTTGAGCTTCATATTGTTGTAACCTACGGAATGAACATAAACGCTATTGCCGACAGTATAACCGAAAAGGTTAAATATAAGGTCCTTGATATTACCGGAACCGAAGTTGACCGGGTTATTGTTAAGGTTGACGGTATTAAGGAATAACGGTTCTAAGTCAAAAGGAGTTGTATTTATTTGTTTAACGGAAACAGTTTAAGAGATGCTATCATCTCTGCCGCAAACAATTTAAGCAATAATAAAAAAGCGGTTGACGATCTTAATGTTTTTCCTGTGCCGGACGGCGATACGGGAACAAATATGTCTATGACCATCGCAAATTCCGTAAAGGAAATTGAAGACCTTGAGGGCGCTACTGCGGCACAGGTTGCAAAGGCAAATGCCTCTGCGCTTTTGCGCGGTGCAAGAGGAAATTCCGGCGTTATAACCTCGCTTCTTTTCCGCGGATTTCAAAAGGGTATCGGCGACAGTGAAACAGTAACGGCGGAAAATCTTGCCGCCGCTTTCAAAGAGGGCGTTGATGCCGCATATAAGGCGGTTATGAAGCCCACTGAAGGCACTATTCTCACGGTTGCCAGAATCGCAAGCGAATATGCAAACGATAGTTTCCAAAACGGTGCTGATGCTCTGGGCGTTTTTGAAGCCGCGCTTGAAGGCGCAAAAGAAGCTTTGGCAGGAACACCCGAACAGTTGCCGATCCTTAAAAAAGCCGGCGTTGTTGACGCGGGCGGTCAAGGATTTGTATTTATCCTTGAAGGTATGTATTCTGTTTTCAAAAACGGTGTTATCGTTGAAGCTCAAAATGTCGATCCGATAGCTCAGCAAAGCGAAGCATCCGAAGGCTTTTCCGCCGCAGGATCGGTTGAAACCGATATTAACTTTAATTACTGTACGGAATTTATCATAAACCGCAGTGCCGAGGCAACAAAGCAGCCTGCCGAGTTAAGATCTTATCTTGAAACGATCGGCGATTGCGTTTTGGTTGTTGAAGATGATGAAATAATCAAGGTTCACGTTCATTCGGATCATCCCGGCAAAGCGCTTGAAGAGGGTATTCTTTACGGTCAGCTCGTTAAGCTTAAAATCGAGAATATGAGCGACCAGCATGAACGCGCAAAGCATGATGCCGAAGAAAAATCCAAAAAACCCAAAAAGTCTGCTGCTAAGGTTGAACCGGCGGTTATAACAAAACCGGTCGGCTTTGTATCTGTTTGCGCAGGTGAAGGACTTAAAGGTCTTTTCGCTGACTTGGGTGTCGATAAAGTTGTAAGCGGCGGTCAGACCATGAACCCCTCAACCGATGATATTCTTAATGCCGTTGAAAGCACCCCGGCTGAAACCGTTTTCGTGCTTCCAAACAACAAAAATATTATTATGGCGGCTGAACAGTGTATTCCTCTTGCAACCCGCAAGGTAATTGTTTTACATACAAGAACAATTCCGCAGGGTATCGCCGCTATGCTCAGCTTTGAAGATGAGCTTGATACCGAGAAAAACGCTATCGCAATGCAAAAAGCGGCTGAGAGAATCGCAACCGGTCAGGTAACGTTTGCCGCGCGTGACAGTGATTTTGACGGTCATAAGATCAAGCAGGGCGAAATAATGGCAATGAACGGCGGAAAGATCGCGTTTGTTGACGATGATCTTTTGAAGGCAACAACAAAGCTTTGCCGCCAGATGATAACGAAAGACAGCGAGTTTGTTACCGTTATTTACGGTCAGGATGTAACCCCCGAACTTGCGGAACAGCTTGAAGCCGAATTGAACGAAAAGTTCGGCGAAAAGACCGAAATAACATTTATTGACGGCGGTCAACCGGTTTATTACTTCATTATTTCCGTTGAGTGATAATATGACTACTGATTTTAACACAGACATAAAATATCTGAAAGGTGTCGGCGAAAAACGCGCCGAGCAACTTTATAATTCGGGCATCGATACTATCGGTGCCCTTTTGCGCTTTTATCCCCGCGCTTACAGCGATTTCACCCATATTATTAAAATAAGCGATACAAAACCGGGCGAAAAGGCGGTTGTTAGGGCAAAGATAATAACCGAGATTGATGAGCAGTTTATAAGGAAGAATATGACGCTTTATAAATATTCTGTTTCAGACGGAACGGGAAATATGTTTATTACAATTTTTAACAACAAGTATCTTGCCGCCCGCCTTCATAAGGGAAGCGAATATATTTTTGCAGGAAAACTTGCCGATAATTCTTTTTTGCCTGCGATGAGTTCGCCCGAAATCAGAGAAAGCGGCGATAACTCCATTCATCCGATTTACAAACAATCGGGAAAAATAACAACGAATTTAATCGAAAAGCTTGTAAAAAACGCGTTTAATTATGCAAGTATCGGCACAGATATTCTGCCCCCTGCGATAAGGGAGGAATACGGCATAACCGATTATAAAACGGCGCTTCACAACATTCATTTTCCTGCTGACGCTTTGGCGCTTCAAAGGGCAAAGTATCGCTTTGTTTTTGAAGAACTTTTGACCCTTCGCGCAGGGCTTATGCTTATAAAGGGCAAGCGAAAAAGCGAGAGCTCAAATATTCTTAAAACTGATTTTTCAGAAGAATTCTATTCTCTGCTCCCCTTTTCTCCAACCGATTCGCAAAGGCGAGTTGTGAGCGAATGTATCGAGGATATGAAAAGCGGCGTTTGTATGAACCGCCTTGTTGAGGGCGATGTAGGCAGCGGAAAAACCGCCGTTGCCGCCGCGCTCGTTTTCTCATGCGCCAAATGCGGCATACAGTCTGCCTTTATGGCACCAACCGAAATTTTGAGCATTCAGCATTTCAATAATCTTTCCGCCCTTTTCAAAAACACGGATATTAAGTGCGCCCTAATAACGGGAGCCACCCGAAAAAAAGAAAGAGCAGAGATAATAAACGCGGTAAAGCAGGGCGAAATTCACATATTAGTAGGCACGCAGGCGCTTTTATCGGATGATATTTCTTTTAACCGTTTGGGCCTTGTTATAACCGACGAACAGCACCGCTTCGGCGTTGCTCAGCGAGCAAAGCTTGCTTCAAAGGGCAGTTTGCCGCATTGCCTTGTTATGTCGGCAACCCCGATTCCGCAAACGCTCGGTCTTATCGTTTTCGGCGATCTTGATATAAGCCGCATTGATAAGTTGCCCGGCGGCAGACAGCCTATTGAATGTTATGTTATAGATTCCTCTATTCGCCAAAGGGCGTTCGGCTATATCAAAAAGCATTTATGCGAGGGCAGGCAGGGTTATATTGTTTGCCCCGCGGTTGAAGAAAATGAAAATTCCGATTGCCTTTCAGCCGAGCAATATTATAAAAGAATAACCGAGAATGAGTTTAAGGATTACCGTGTAGGTCTTTTGCACGGCAAAATGAAGCCAAAGCAAAAAGATGAAATAATGAAAGCATTTTCAAGCGGCGAAATTCAGTTGCTTGTTTCAACAACGGTTATTGAGGTTGGCATTGATGTTCCGAATGCCGCAATAATGCTTATCGAAAACGCCGAAATGTTCGGCCTTTCAACCCTGCATCAGCTGCGCGGAAGAATAGGCAGAGGGCAATATAAGTCCACCTGCATTTTGTTATCGGATAACAAGTCCCCCACCTGCACCGAGCGTCTTGATGTTATAAAAAACAACAGCAACGGTTTTGTTATCGCCGAGGAGGATTTGCGGCTTCGCGGACCGGGCGACTTTTTAGGCTCTCGGCAACACGGATTGCCCGAGCTTAAAATCGCCGATATTTTTGCCGACAGAATTGTGCTTTCAAAGGCAAGCGAGGCGGCGGCAAAGATACTATCAAAAGACCCAAAACTGAAAAATCCCGAAAACGCACCGCTTAAACGCGAAATAATCGCACTTTATAAACGGCTTAAATAAAAAAACATCGAGGTGTTCCCTCGATGTTTTTCTTTTATCAAAGCAAATCGTCAAGCGCTTTTTTAAGTTCTTCGGCGATAAGGTTATATGTTTCCTGCGTATAATGAACATTATCTTCAATGAACATATCAGGCTTTATATACTCTATCTCGCCAACATGCCCTTCTTCATAAAGAAAGGGGAATTTTGAAAATTCAAGAAGAGTTGTATCCTCGTGACGGGCACAATAATCTTTAAGCGCATTATTAAACTCATCGCGCATAATGGTATAGCTTCCGCTTTTGGGTTTAGCCGTAGGGCGATAATCGGTAACAAAAAGCTTAATTCCGGGCATATCGGTTCTGGCGTAAGCCAGCAAGCGGAAAAGGAGAAACAGAATTTCGGCATTTGAATAATCCTCAGCTTTATCGTTAAGATAGCAGGTAATAACAAGTGCCTTAGGAGCCCACGGGCGAACAAGACGGTCATAATAATAAAGCAATTCCTCGGTACAGCTGCCGCCGATGGCATGATTTATGCAAATTTTACTTCCGTCCTTTGCAAGGATAGTTTCCTCTAACGGCTTATTTCCCCATTTTGTGCTCCATCTTGTGAAGCCGGAAGAACCGTAAAACATAATTTTTCCTTTTTCGATAGGCTGTTTTTCATATTCAAGAACTGAATTTTCGTATCTTTTAAGATTTTCGTGTTTAACTTCAAACATAGCAAATGCCTCCCCCTTTTATAAATTTATTTTATACCCGCAACACCCAAGTCGGATCGTAGCCATG
>JAZUJA010000054.1:0-19799 GCA_045642495.1 Acutalibacteraceae bacterium | reverse complement strand
ATTTTTCGTTAGACAAGGCAAAAACGCAGTGAATACTTTCCGTATTCACGAGTATTTTAACACAGTATGACGGGAAATCCGTTTCCTTAAACCGGATTCGGATAATTCTCGTCAGGCTAAATTGATTTTATATCCTTATTCTACCGATAATTTGTGAATAAAGATATCCGCAAATATTAACATTTTGAAAACAAAGGTAAAAATTGTTTAGTAAAAACGCAAGCATATTTTTGACATATAAGAAAAATATGTTATAATGTAATAAAACTAAACCTCAAGGAGAAAATTTATGGATTTTAATGTGCGTGATTTCGGCGCTGTCGGCGATGGCAAAACCTTTGATACAAAGGCAATTCAGGATTGCGTTGATGCCTGCTTTGCGGCAGGCGGCGGAAGGGTTGTTCTTGAAAACGGAATATTTTTAACCGGAACGATTATCCTTAAAAGTTATATTGATTTTCATATCAGCGCCAATGCGACGTTGTTGGGTTCCCCCGATATTGCGGATTATCCCCGCATTACCAACCTAAAGCATATCGACCCCGAAAAATGTCCCCGCAACAAAGCGTCAAGCCTTGTTTTTGCCGAGGAAGCAGAGGGCTTATCGATAAGCGGCCTCGGTAAAATCGATGTTAACGGGCAGCATTTTGTTAAGCTTCGCACGGATAATAACACATGGAAAAAATATGAGCGAATAAACACCGAAACCCCGCCGAGAGTTGTTTTTCTTTGCGGTTGCAGGCATTGTCGCTTGCAGGATATTTCAATCGTAAATCAGCCTTCGGGTTGGGCATATTGGATTCATGATTGCGATGATATAGTTATGAACGGCTTAACCGTTAAGGCTTCTCTTGAATACCCGAATAATGACGGTATTCATATAAACTCCTCCCGTGATATAACCGTTTCAAACTGCAATGTAAGGGCAAGCGATGATGCGATCATCGTTCGCGCAAATAATATGTCCTTGCCGGAAAATAAGGTGTGTGAGCGTGTTGCCGTAAGCAACTGCAACCTTATTTCTCATTGCGGCGCAATCCGTATCGGCTGGCTTAATGACGGAATCGTTCGCAACTGCACATTCTCTAACCTCACCGTAACCGATTCAAGAAACGGCGTGCTTATAACAATGCCTTGGAGAGGAAAAGATAGAATACCCGATGAGGGCAGAGAGGAAAGCGTTATCGAAAACATAACATTCGATAATATTGTTATGGACCGCACCCATGATCACCCCGTTCGCATCAAGATTGATGACCGCGAGGGCACGCGTGTTCGCTGCAAGCGAGTTTCAAAGATTTATTTCCGCGGAATAAAATGCCGAGGCGTGCAGTTCCCGAGTATTGAGGGCAGCAAGAATTGCAAGCTTGAGGATATTTATTTTAACGATTGCGTTTTTGAAAAGGAAGACCGCAACGATGATTACGGCGAACTGATTTTCAATCCCGAAATGACCCACGCCGAAGAGGTTCACGGCGAATGCTTTATGGCAAAGGTTCATAACCTCTATTTTGAAAACACCAGGTTTATTGATAACTCAACAGAAAAATAAAAAGCGACCGCACGATTTTTTAAGTCGTGCGGTTTTTTTATGCCTTCATTCCGTTTGTTTGCATATAATCAAAAAGATATTTGCCGTGCTGCTGTTCCTCGCCTTGAATATGGTTTAACACATTTCGGGTGTTTTCCTGCGTGAATTCAAAAACGCAGGTATCATAAAGCGCCGAAGCGTGTTTTTCGGCGGCAAGGGCATCGTTACATAAAAAACAGTCATTCTGCTTTGAGGCGGTGTTTGCCGATTTATAAACCGCGGTAAATGTTTTCTGCTTGGATTTGTTTCCGCTTTGTTTTGGCTTTATCTGAACATTTTCTCCGCTTTCGATCGAGCATAGCATATTATAATGCTTTTTTTCAATTTGAGCAAGCTCGGTGAAAAGCGTTTGAAGCTGGGTATCCTTTGCCGCCTTCGCGCCTTTATCGTATTTTTCGGCGCATAGCTGCTCGCCGCTTTTAAGGTCCTTTATAAGCATTTGTTCTTTTCTTGTAAGTTTCATCGATGTTTCCTCCGAAAATAAAAAAATAGTGCCGCACCGGGTGCAACACTATTTTTTGCAGTTTTCACTCAATTATTCAGGTTTTGCTTTTTGAAAGCAATAGGTAATAATTTCGGTGTGCCTTCGGCACAAAATAAAACGGGCGGATATTATCCGCCCGTTAATTTCTAACAAAAATTTTTTGTTATTCGATGGTTAAAATATCAGCAAAACCGGTTATATCGAAAACTTCCATAATGGTTTCGTTAACGTTTTTTATCACCATGCTTTTGCCGGACATTTTCTTCTGTGCCGAAAGCAAAACGCGAAGACCTGCACTGGAAACATATTCAAGAGCTGCGAGGTCAAGAATGAGTTTTTCAACATCAGCGAGATCGCCGAGAGAAGCTTCAAGCTCCGGTGCGGTTACAGTGTCAAGTCTGCCTGAAAGGGCAACGGTGAGTTCTGCATTAACCTGATTTTTTTTGATTTCCATATTATTTCCTCCTTAAAAATCCAGCGTATCAACGCGTGGAAGCATTTTTTCCATTTTTTCTGAAAAATATTTGACGGCGTTTTTGCCGAATTCGGTTTCGCCGTGATGCCTATTGTAAAAATGAATAAGTCTTATGTAACTTACAATCTTAACCTTATCGCAAACGGCGTCCAAAATCGCGCGATCATCGGTTTTAAGATAAAGCGGAAGGAAAATATCCCATATTTTCCTTGCCTTTTCGGCGCTTATATCGAGGAAGTTTTCAACATTTTGAGGATCAACCTCTGAAAATCCGACATAAGTTACATAAACGTTCAAAAGCTCGAAAATAGGGTGGCCGTGAGAAAGGGTGTCCATATCAATAAGGATGGCCTCGCCGTTTTGAAGCATAACATTATTTGTATGATAGTCGCCGTGGATCATCGTAAGGCGGTCGGGCGTTTCGGCAACGAGTTTGCGGAGTTTCTGCGCCGAAGCGTCGCTTAAAAAGCGGCAGGCGTTTTCAAGCTTATAATTTATATCTTTCTTAATATCGGGCATATCCTCGGCGGAAACGGTGGTGCTGTGGATAATGTTAAGCAAATCTGCAAACATTCCTACATATTTTTCGGTGTTTTCAGGATCGCTTGCGATCATTTTTGAAAGAGATTTTGCGTCAAGCAGTTCAAAAACCGAGCCATACTTTTCGCCAACCGTTACAACATCATAAGAAATCGCGGTTGGAATGCCCAGCACAAACGCCTTTCTTGCAAGCTCACGCTCGCGGATAATATCGGGCAGAGAGTCAGGATTGTTATAAACCTTGATAATCGTATCGCCGTTATAGCGATAAACCGTGCCCTTTGCGCCCTTGCCGATGATATCGCAACCGTCAACATTCATTTTGCGGTATGCTTTTTCAACGGTCATCATCTCGGTAAAACCGGTCATATCAAAAATATCATAAACCTCGCTTGAAGCATTTATGACTTTGAATTCGGGATATTCTTTTCTGATGCGCAACATTATGCGAAGTCCGGCACTTGAAATATATTCAAGATTTTCGGCATCAAGCACAACATTGCCCGAAAAGTTGTTGCCGGCGGCGGTTATTGCCGCCTCGTCCTGAGCGGCGGACGCGGAATCTATTCTCCCCGTTGGAAAAAGATAAAGAATATTACCTTTAATTTCAGATTTTATTTCTGCCATTTTCTTCTCCTTTATGCAAACAATTTTTCAATTATTTCGCAAAATTCCATATAGGCGGCAGTGCCTTCAAGCTCTTTTGTATATTTCGCGATACTGCGATAATACCATTCGTGGCGCCTTTTATCCTTTTGATGAAATATTGCCCATATATCATCGCCCATTTCAAGATATCCTCCGTAAAACGAGCGAATATTTGAAAGTTTATCGCCGATCCAAAGATGTTTAACGGCAATATCCTTTGTGTGTTCAAGCATAAGCAGGGTGTCCTGCTTGCGCTCCTCCCAGGTTTCCTCCTCTGAGCGGGAGGAATCCTTATCCTCAGTTTCGCTTGCAACAAGCGCCGCGATACGCGGACCGAACTCAGCCTTTATTTCTTCGGGTGTTGTGTCGGTATCCTCAACCGTATCGTGAAGAAGTCCGGCAATAATCGTGTTTTCGTCCTCGGTCAGGGTTGAGATTATGGTTGCAACCTCCATAGGATGCATTATATACGGTGTATTGTGCAATTTTCGCACCTGACCGCTGTGTTTTTTTACGGCAAAGCATATTGCCTTATCGAGCAATTCACTCATATTTTTTCACCAGCGTTAAAATATTATTATCGTTTTTATATTCATAGAATACATCGTCCATACTCTTTTTAACCATAAATATACCAAGGCCGCCGATTTGTCTTTCCTCTGCGGAAAGAGTTATATCGGGATCTTCCTTTTTAAGCGGATTAAACGGAAATCCGGAATCGGTAAAGCTAAGCGTTATTTCGCCGCCGCATATTTTAAGCGAGAGCTTAACATCGCCCTTTTCGCCCTTATAAGCATAATGCGCAACATTAACGAAAATTTCCTCAAGCGCCACGGCCATTTGCATTATGATTTTGGGCGATACTTCGGCTTTTTCGAGAGCATCCTCAACAAACTGCGTTGCCGCCGCCAAGGATTCATCTTCAGCTACAAAGGTTTTTTCTTCGTTAAAAATCATATCGGCACTTCCTTTATACAAAACAGAAAGCATTGTAATATCGTCAAACTGTTCGGCATCGCCGACAAAGGAATCAACATCCGCCTTAACCGCCGCAAGCATCTCTTTAGGTTCAAGCACGGAAACACCGCTTTGCATAAGCGATAAAAGGCGATCCTCGCCGTAAAGCTCTTTTTCGGCGTTGTTAGCTTCAGTAACACCGTCGGTATAAAGATAAATACGGTCGCCTTTGTTTAGTTTGATTTCGTTAAGGCGGTATTTAACACCCTCCATTCCGGCAAGAACAAGACCGGGACGGGATTTAAGATACTCCGCTTTGCCGTTATTTATTACAATCGGGGGATTGTGACCGGCGTTGGCAAAGGAAAGGGTGCCGTTTTCAAAATCAAGAACACCGAGCCATGCCGTAACAAACATATTCGCATCGTTTTCCTCGCAAAGCTTTTGGTTTGCGGTTGTGAAAACATCATTGGGCGCCATTCCCGTTTCTGAAAGGCCTTTAAGCAAGGTTTTTGCCTTCATCATAAACATTGCCGCGGGAATACCCTTGCCCGAAACATCGGCAATAAGAAAACCGAACTTCTTTTCGCCGACCATATAAAAATCATAGAAATCGCCGCCGACCTCTTTTGCCGTATCCATAGTGGCGTAAATATCAAAATCGGGGATAGAAGGATATGCCGGGAAAATGGAAGGCAGGGCGGAATGCTGAATGCTTTTTGCAAAAGCAAGCTCTTTATCAATTCTTGCCGCCGCTTCATCAATATAATGCTTAAGGGTTGAAACCGTTGAGTTTATATCATCGGAAAGACTTGCGAATTCATCCGAAGAATGAACATCAACCATAACATCAAGATTGCCCTTAATTATCTTGCCGAGAGATTTGTTTACAACCCTTATGTTATCAACAACAAGCTTTTTGATAAGGATATAAATAAGGGCAAACAAAATGGCAAAGATGAGAACCTCCATAAACGAGTTTACATAAGTCATAACATCTCTTGTAAAGTAAATCTCGCTTTGCGGAACAACGGTTATTATCGAGTAGTTCTCCGAAAGGCCGTACATATAAAAGACCTCTTCGCCGAAAGCTTCACCTTCAAGCAAGGTGTCCTTCTTTTCGCCCTTTGTGGGAAGTTTAAGCGCTTTATCGTTAAGCGAGGATATATTTTTACCTGCTTTTCCGCTGACGATATTTCCGTCTGAATCGGCGATAAGGATATAGCCCGTTTCCCAAAGGTGTCTTGTTGAGGCGATATCTTTGATCTGGGTTGCAAGATCGGCAAAAAACGTTTTCTTTGAAAGTCCGCATTGAACAAAGCCCTGCGGCAATGCCGCACCGGCATATTTCATATAAATGGTGTCGCCTTTTCCGTTATCGTATGTGATAGGCTGGAAAATTTGAGTTAGTTCGTCTGTTCCGTTAAGCAAAGCGAGGAAATGGCTTGACTGCTTGCCCGAAGCCATATCAAAGTTCACAAACTCCTGATTTGTTGAAGAATAGATGATTCCGTTTTCGTTTACAATATTTATTTCGTCAACACCGTATTTTTTCGAAAGGTCGGAAAGCTCTGCCGAGGGATCTGCCAAAAGCTCATCCCTGACCTTTCTTGTAGCGCTTAAAACGGTTTTGTCCGAAGCGGCAAGAATATCGGCGCGAACATCACTTGCGTTGACCTTCATAACAACCTGCGCATCTATCCTTGCGGTGTTGCTTTGCAGGGCGAAAACAAAATAGGTTGTAACAAAATACGCAAGAACAATGCACAAAAGCAGCCATGCCTGAACCTGCTGTGTGATTTTTTTATAATTCTTTTCGTTTTTATGAAAGCCCGAAGATACCGCGGTTACAACAAGAATGCCGAGGATTACCGCAAGGGCATTGAAAACCATCATCGGCAGGGTACAAGCCTTTATAACATTAAAAGCATTTTCCTGATCCGAAAGATTGGTTAAAACAACAAGGGTTAAATGGATCGTTTCCATAAAAACTGCGGTTGCGCCGCCGATTCCCCATGTAGGACGGCGATCGTCAAACATAAATTTTCTCAGTCCCGCCGCATAAAAACCGGCAAGAATGGTTGAAACGGTGCAGGCAATGCGAGTATATTCTCCGCCGCCCCAAAGAACGGCAAACCAACGCTCAACGCCGCCGATGATACCTGCGATGATACCTGCCGGCGCACCGAAAATAAGACCTGCACAAATCGGCGCGGCATCACGAACGTTTATAACTGCGGTGTTGATATCAACGCCAAACTCTGTTCCCGCAATAGCAGCGGCACCGAAAAACACGCCGAAAATTATCTGCTTGGCAAATCTCGGTAATTTCATAAAGGGTGTTTTGCGGTCTAAAATATAAAATAATAAACAAAGCGAAACGGGAATAAGCGCCGTTAAAAACATTTTGAAATAGGCAATCATCTGAAACCTCCGCTAAGCATAATCCACTTTATTTTATCATAAAAAACAATTTTAATCAACAATAATTATAAATAAAGCGACGAAGAAATATTTGATTTCTTTGCCGCTTTAATATTTAATAACTGAATTCGCCCTCAAAGGTTAATTTTGTCTCGCCCGTGAGTTCGGTTTTATCCTCGGTGCATTTTATAATAAGATCGCCGCCGACCTTAACCGTTATCGGCTCGCCATAGTTGCAAAGGCCTTTTTTGCAGGCGATCACCGCCGCCGCGCAGGCACCGGTTCCGCAAGCGCTTGTTTCGCCGTTTCCTCGCTCGAAGGCACGCATTTTAAGCGTGTTTCGATTGATAACACGAACAAACTCGGTGTTAACTCGCTCGGGGAAAAGCGGATCGTTTTCAATAACGGGACCTATTGATTTAAGATCAAGCTCATCGGGTCTTTCGCAGAAAACAACAAAGTGCGGATTGCCCATTGAAACGCAGCTTCCCGTGAATTTTTCGCCGTTTACATTTACGGTTATATCCGCCGGATTTTTGGACGCAACGGGTATTTTTTCGGGTTCAAAGCAGGGCTTGCCCATATCAACGGTTACGGAGTTTACCGTGCCGAACATCGTGTAAAGTTTAAGGGTTTTAACCACGCCCAAACACTCAACAGTTACCGTATCGCCCTTAACATATCCCTTATCGTAAAGGTATTTTCCAAGGCATCTAATGCAGTTTCCGCCTATTCCGCCAACCGTTCCGTCTCGGTTATAAAGCCGCATTTTAACATCGGCAATATCGCTTTTTTCCATAAGAACGATACCGTATCCGCCGATACCTATATGGCGGTCGCAAAGCGAAACACAAAGCGATTCGGGACATTCGATTTTATTTTCAAAGTTTTCGATGAATATATAATCATCGCCCGTGGCTTCCATTTTGGTGAATGGAAGTTTTTGATGGCTTGAACGCATATTGTTTATATCAACAAGCTCGGTGTTCTGCTGGGAATAATGACTCGCGGCAATGTTGCAAAGCGCGTTTGCCGTGTCAAGCGAGGTGAAACAAGGAATTGAAAGCGAAAGCGCTTTTTTATGCAAAAGAATATAATCCTCAATCGTTGAGTCAAGCAGAGCGCCGGTATAAACGATATATTTTATCTTGCCGCTTTCAAGCAGGCTGAAAATATGATCGCTCTCCTTAATTCCGGGCACACTTTCAACATCAATGCCGAGATTTTTAATGGTTTCGGCAGTTTCCGGTGTTGCGTAAATGCGGAAATTAAGGTCATCAAACTTCTTTGCAAGGGCAACGACCTCCCACTGATCGTGGGTGTCAACGCTTATAAGCACCGCCCTTTCGGCACCGCTTTTCATATCAACTATCATTCCGGCGCTTGTAAGGCCCTTAAAGAGGGCTTCTTCCAAGGTTTTGCCAACACCCAAAACCTCACCGGTAGATTTCATTTCGGGGCCTAAATAACTGTTTGCGTCGGTCAGTTTTTCAAAGCTGAAAACCGGCACCTTAACCGCAACATAAGGCGGAATTTTATAAAGTCCCGTTCCGTAGCCTTGATCTTTAAGCTTTTCGCCGAGCATAACATGGGAAGCAACATCAACCATCGGAACGCCGGTGACCTTGCTTATGTAAGGCACGGTTCTTGAAGCTCTCGGATTGACCTCGATAACATAAAGCTCGTTCTGCCAGATAAGATACTGAATGTTAACAAGTCCCTTTGTACCGAGCGATAACGCCAGCTGCTTTGAGCTTTCAACGATTTTTTCGCTCATCATATCGTTTAGGTTATAGGGCGGATAAACGGCTATCGAGTCGCCGCTGTGAACGCCTGCGCGCTCGATATGCTCCATAATTCCGGGAATCAAAACATCGGTACCATCGGAAATAACATCAACTTCAAGCTCGGTTCCCATCATATATTTATCAACAAGAACGGGGTTTTCAATGCCCTGCGCCAAAATGCGCTCCATATATCTTAAAACATCGCCGTCATCATGAACGATTTTCATATTCTGTCCGCCGATAACATAAGAAGGGCGCAGAAGAACCGGATAGCCGAGTTCTCTTGCGGCGCTAAGCGCTTCATCGGTTGTTAAAACGCCCCTGCCTTGCGGACGGGAAATATTGAACTTTTCAAGCAAAGCGTCAAAACGCTCGCGGTCTTCCGCAAGGTCGATACCCTCTGCCGAAGTGCCCAAAATGTTGATGCCCGCTTTATCAAGAAAACCGGTCAGCTTGATTGCGGTTTGTCCGCCGAAGGCAACAACAACGCCTATCGGCTTTTCAACCTTAATAATGTTCATAACATCTTCGGGAGTGAGCGGTTCAAAATAAAGGCGGTCTGCCGTATCATAATCGGTTGAAACGGTTTCGGGGTTGTTGTTTACGATAACAACATCATAACCCATCTTTTTAAGCGACCATACGCAGTGAACCGAGGAATAGTCAAACTCTATTCCCTGACCTATTCTTATAGGACCTGAGCCTAAAACCATAACGGTCGGCTTGCCGCTTCGCTTAAACGAAGCCGATTCACACTCGCCGTAAGCGGTGGAATAGAAATAGGGCGTTTCGGCATCAAACTCCGCACCGCAGGTGTCAACCATTTTGAAAGCGCAGGTATGCTCGGGCATTTCCTTTTGACCGCTTAACGCTTTAAGCGCGTCATCGGTGTAACCTAAAACCTTACCCTTCTTATAAAGCTCATTGTTCCATTCGTTTTCAATCTGCTTTTCGTAATCGGCAAGATTTTTGAGCTTTGAAAGGAAGAAACGGTCAATTTTTGTAATATCGAAAATCTTATCAAAAGATACGCCGCTTTTAATCGCTTCAAAAACGGTGAAAATGCGGTGATCGTCGCAGATTTTAAGTCGCTGCTCAATATCTTTTCCGCTTTTATCGGCAAGGTTTAAGGTGTCAAGCGATATTTCCGCGCCTCTGACGGCTTTCATAAGCGCCGATTCAAAGTTTGTGCCTATCGCCATAACCTCGCCGGTCGCCTTCATCTGTGTGCCTAAATTTCTTGAAGCGCCGACAAATTTATCAAAAGGCCATTTCGGGAACTTAACAACAACATAATCAAGCGCCGGTTCAAAACAAGCGCAGGTTTTGCCGGTTATATCGTTTTCAATTTCATCAAGGGTGTAACCAAGCGCGATTTTGGTGGTTATTTTCGCTATCGGGTAGCCCGTTGCCTTTGATGCAAGGGCAGAAGAACGCGAAACTCTGGGGTTAACCTCGATAACCGAATATTCAAAACTGTTGGGGTTGAGCGCAAACTGGCAGTTGCAGCCGCCAACGATATCAAGGGCGGAAATAATGTTGAGAGAAGCGGTGCGCAGCATTTGATATTCCTTGTCGGAAAGGGTCAATGCAGGCGCTACAACGATGCTGTCGCCCGTATGAACACCAACGGGGTCCACATTTTCCATACTGCACACGGCGATAACATTTCCTGCGCTGTCACGCATGGTTTCAAACTCGATTTCTTTCCAGCCGTAAATATATTTTTCAACCAAAACCTGCGTTATGGGGGAAGCATCAAGTCCGCTTTTCGCAACGGTTTTCAGCTCTTTTTCATTGTAAGCAACACCGCCGCCGCCACCGCCCAAGGTGAACGCCGGGCGAATGATAACGGGATAGCCGATTTGGTTTGCGATTTCCAAAGCGGTTTTAACATCGTTTGCGATCTCTGAAGGAATGGTCGGCTCGCCGATGTCGTCCATAGTCTGCTTGAAAAGTTTTCTGTCCTCTGCCTTGTCGATCGCCTCAACATTTGTTCCTATAAGGCGAACGCCGTGCTTTTCGAGAAAACCTTCTTTGCCGAGCTGCATCGAAAGGGTAAGTCCCGTTTGACCGCCAAGTCCCGCAAGCAGAGAGTCCGGCTTTTCTTTTTCTATTATTCTTTTAAGGGTGTCGGTTGTAAGCGGTTCAAGATAAATTTCATCCGCAAGGGCATGATCGGTCATGATAGTTGCGGGGTTTGAGTTTACAAGAACCACATTAACACCGGCTTTTTTAAGAACGGCGCATGCCTGCGCGCCGGCATAGTCAAATTCTGCCGCCTGACCGATAACGATGGGGCCTGAGCCGATAACAAGAACTTTTTTTATTTTTGTATCAAGTGGCATCTTTGTTTTCCTCCATCATTTTGCAAAACTTATCAAATAAAAATTCGGTGTCGTGCGGGCCGCTGTTGGCTTCGGGGTGAAACTGAACCGAAAACGCCTTATCTTCCGCGTATTCGATACCCTCAACCGTGCCGTCGTTGGCATTAACAAAACTTACTTTTCCGCGTTTAAGACTCTCGCCGATAACGGCATATCCGTGGTTTTGGCTTGTAATATAGGTGCGCTTGCCTTCCGTTTCTCTAACGGGTTGGTTAACACCTCTGTGGCCGTATTTCATCTTTTGCGTTTTAGCCCCCTGCGAGAGTGCCAAAAGCTGATGGCCGAGGCAAATTCCGAATATAACCGTTTTGCCGAAAAGTTTTTTGATCTGCTCTATCTCATAAACATTTTCCGCCGGATCACCGGGGCCGTTTGAAAGCATAATTCCGTCCGGTTTTTCCTTTAATATTTCCTCTGCCGAAGCGGTTGCAGGAAGAATTTTAACCTTGCAGTTGCGCTTTAAAAGTTCTTCGCTGATGTTGTTTTTTGCGCCGTAATCAAGCAAAACAACATTATATAAATTTTCTTCGCTTAAATTTGCCTTTATTATCGGGTTTTTGCCCGTAACACTTTTAACGGCGTCTTTAACGGTGTAATTTTTAACATCTTTAAGGTCGCTCGGAACGCTGTCGCATATAACCGCGTTCATAACGCCGTGTTCACGGATCTTTTTGGTTATCGCGCGCGTATCAACGCCGCATATTCCCGGAACGCCGTTTTTGCTCAAATAATCGTGGAGCGTACCGTCAAGGCGGAAGTTAGAGGGCGCATCGCAACATTCGCGCACAACATAGCCCGAAACGCAGCATTTTCCCTCAAAATCGGCATTTATTATTCCGTAATTTCCTATCATAGGAAAGGTTTGAAGCACAATTTGACCGAAGTAACTCGGGTCGGTAAGTGTTTCGATATATCCGCACATTCCGGTTGTGAAAACAAGCTCACCTATGCGGCTTTCGTCCGCACCGAATGCCTCGCCCTCAAAAACAGTGCCGTCTTCCAAAACAAGATATCTTTTTTTGCTCATATCAATCAAACTCTTTCATTGTGGCAAGCATAACCGCCTTAATGGTGTGCATTCTGTTTTCTGCCTCATCGAAAACAACCGATTGCGCGCTTTCAAACACATCATCGGTAACTTCCATGCTCTCTCTGCCGAATTTTTCGCACATTTCTTTGCCGATAACGGTCTTTTTATCATGATAAGAAGGCAGGCAGTGCATAAATATCGCATCGGGTGAAGCGGCTTTCATAAGCGCGGCATTAACCTGATACTTTGAAAGGTCGTTTATTCTCTTTTCCCAAACGCTTATATCCTCGCCCATTGAAACCCAAATATCCGTGTAGATGATCTGCGCGTCTTTAACGGCCTTTTGCGGATCTGTTTCAAATTTTAGGGTGGCGCCGCTTATGGCGGCTAATTTTTCGCATTCTTCAATAAGTGATTTTTCGGGGAAATATTCTGCGGGTGCGCAGGCGGTGAAGTTGATACCCATTTTAGCGCAGCCGACCATAAGCGAATTGCCCATATTAAAACGGGCATCGCCCATATAAACAAAGTTTAAGCCCTTTAATTTTCCGAAATGCTCACGAATGGTAAGCAGGTCGGCAAGAATCTGCGTGGGGTGGAACTCGTTTGTAAGGCCGTTCCAAACGGGAACGTCGGCATATTCCGCCAATTCCTCAACGATTTCCTGTCCGAATCCGCGGTATTCAATACCGTCAAAGATGCGGGAAAGAACACGCGCCGTATCGGCAATGCTTTCCTTTTTGCCTATCTGTGAGCCGGAGGGATCAAGATATGTAACGCCCATTCCGAGGTCTCTTGCCGCAACCTCAAAGCTGCAGCGGGTGCGGGTGCTTGTTTTTTCAAAAATAAGGGCAATATTTTTGCCGGGAAGATAAGCATGCGGCGTGCCGTTTTTCTTTTTTTCTTTAAGATCGGCGGCAAGATCCACAAGATATTCGATCTGTTCACTTGATAGATCAAGCAATTTAAGAAAATCTTTTTTATATAATGATTCCATTTTAATTATCTCCTTCAATTTCCTTACAAAACTTTTGATAAAAATGTTTTAAGTCGATCGCATTTCGGGTTTGAAAAAATATCTTCCGGTGTTCCCTGCTCGGCGATGTTGCCGTTATCAAGGAATAAAACACGGTTTGAAACTTCCCTTGCAAAGCCCATTTCATGGGTTACAACAACCATTGTCATTTTGCTTTGCGCAAGCTCTTTCATAACATCAAGAACTTCGCCGACCATTTCGGGATCAAGTGCGCTTGTCGGCTCGTCAAACAGCATAACATCAGGTTCCATACAAAGCGAACGAACGATGGCAACCCTCTGCTTCTGTCCGCCCGAAAGCTGATCGGGATAGGAATTTGCACGGTCGCCGAGTCCTACCCTTTGAAGCAGAGAAACAGCCATTTCTTCCGCCTGCTTTTTGGGTGTTTTTTTAAGCATGATCGGTGCGCAGGTAAGGTTATCAAGCAAACTCATGTGCGGAAAAAGGTTAAACTGTTGGAAAACCATTCCCATTTTCTGTCGCGCAAGGTTTATATCAAGGTGATTATCGCCGTAAATTTTCTTTAACAAATTGCGGTATTCGCTACCCTCGGCATCATGTTTTTCGTGCAGAAGATCGTCCTTTTTTATCATTTTTATCGCGCTTTCATCGGGAACGCCTTTTGCAACAAGCGCTTTGTAGGTATCTGATGCGCGGATAACATCAAAATGCAGATAGGGATCAACGGGAGTCAGCAGTTTGCCCTCCATCCAGATCTCGCCGAAAGTCGGTTTTTCCAGCAAATTCATACTGCGGAGCAAGGTTGATTTGCCCGAACCCGAAGCGCCGATAACGCAAACAACATCACCGCGGAAAATATCAAGCGATATGCCGTTCAAAACACGATTGCCGTCAAAACTTTTGATAAGATTTTTAATTTCGATAAGCGGAGATTTTTCAGCGTTTTGCATTTTTCCATAATCTCCTTTCAAACATTGCCAAAAGGCGGCTTAAACCGATAACCAAAATAAGGTAAACTATCGCCACCAAAAGCAAAGTGTTAACATCGTCATAGGTGTTGTTTCTAACCAAATTTCCCGCTCTTGTAAGGTCGGTAACCGCAACATAACCGGCAACCGATGTTTCCTTCAAAAGTGCAATAAACTCGTTGCCGATGGTCGGCAAAACATAGCGCAGTGCCTGCGGAAAAATAATTTTATAGGTTGCCTGAAAGCGCGTCATTCCAAGACTTCTTCCGGCTTCCATCTGACCGCTGTCAACGGCATTTATGCCGCTTCGTATAAGCTCTGCCATATATGCGCCGGAGTTAATACCAAATGTTAGAATTGCAACGATAACGCCGTTTGATGATGTTAAAATTATATAGTAAAAAACCATAAGCAGCACTACAACAGGCACGCCGCGGATTATTTCAACATAAATATCGCAAAGCTTAACAAGCGGCTTCAGCGCCTTTGAATCTTCGCCTAAATATTTGATTGTTGCTATTGCAACACCGATAAAAACGCCGATAAACAGCGCGCCCAGAGTGATGATTATGGTGTTGCCGAAACCTTCAAGCATCAGTTTGTAGTATCCCGATGAAATAAAGGTTTCGTTAAGTTTTGCAAACCAATTTCCCATTTTTTCTCCTTACAGAAAAGTAAAGGGAGAAAGGTTTAAGCCATTCTCCCTTAAACTTAGCAAATATTATTTTTCGGGGCTTGTGTAGGGGGCGTTGTATTTTTCAAAAATTTCTTTAACATCGCCTGATTTTATCATCTTGTTAAGAATTTCGTTAACCTTGTTAACAAGCTCATCACTGCCCAATGAAAACGCAAACGCGTATGGTTCGGTGGTCATCGGATCATCAAGGATCACAAGTTTTTCGTCGCTATGCTCCGAATTATACTCGGCAACCATATCAGAAGCGGTCAGGTCATCAATAACCCACGCGTCAACCGCCGCGTCACCCGAACGGAACAAAGCGCCCTGCGCATCAACATTTGCTTCAAAGGCGGAAACGGTGTAACCCGCTTCCATACAGAATGTTTCGGCTGTTGTTCCCGTTTGAACTGAAACCTTTTTGCCTGCAAGATCCGCCTTGCTTTTTATCGGCGAGCCCTCTTTAACAACAATGCTCTGCGCCGCAAGACAATAAGGAACAGTGAAAAGAGCATTCTTCTGTCGCTTTTCGGTAACCGTAATTCCCGAAACGCCGACATCGTATTTCTGCGCCTTGATACCGGGCAGAACCGAATCAAAGGTCATCGACTCGATTTTAAGCTTAACGCCGAGCTCGGCACATATTTTTTCCATAATATCGATTTCGATACCTGTTATACTGCCGTCGGAATTAAGGCTTTCAAAGGGCGGGAAGTCGGGGCTTGTTGCGATAACAAGTTCGCCGGCTTTCTTTATATCCTCAACGGTTTTGCCCTGCTTTCCGCAACCGGCAAATCCGCAGACGATAATAAGCAAACTCAATAAAAATGCGGTTAATTTGATAATTTTTTTCATTTTCTGTTCCGCCTTTTGTCTTTTATAATTTGTTTTAATTCAGAAAATAAATTACTTCAAATTGTTCTTTTCTTTCATCTTTGCGTAAACGCTGGTTGAAAGACTGTAAAGATTGATAAAGCCGGAAGCGTCGCTCTGATCGTAAACCTCGTCTTCATCAAAGGTTGCGATTTCCGGATCGTAAAGGGTGTAGGGTGAAGTAACGGAAGCCAAGATTATATTGCCTTTGTAAAGCTTTAATTTAACATCGCCGGTAACGGTCTGCTGGGTTGTTTTAACAAATGCGAGGATAGCATCGGTAAGAGGTGAGAACCACTGACCGCCGTAGCAGATTTCAGCAAGCTTCTGAGCAACAAGTGACTTATAGTGAGAGGTTTCCTTGTCAAGGCAAAGCATCTCAAGTGCTTCATGTGCTTTGTAAAGAATAGCACCTCCGGGTGTTTCGTAAACGCCGCGGCATTTCATACCTACAAGACGGTTTTCAACGATATCTAAAAGACCGATTCCGTTTGCTCCGCCAAGCTCGTTAAGCTTTGTAACAAGTTCAACAGAGTTCATCTTAACGCCGTCAATCTCGGTGGGAACACCCTTTTCAAAGTGAAGTGTAACATAGGTCGGCTTGTCCGGAGCCTGCTCGGGGGAAACACCCATTTCAAGGAAACCGGGCTTGTTATACTGCGGCTCGTTTGCCGGATCTTCAAGGTCAAGACCTTCGTGAGATAAGTGCCAAATGTTCTTATCCTTTGAGTAGTTTGTTTCGCGGTTGATCTTAAGCGGAACATTGTGTGCCTCGGCGTAAGCGATTTCTTCTTCACGGGACTTAATGCTCCATTCACGCCAGGGTGCGATGATAGCAAGGTTGGGCGCAAATGCCTTTATTGCCATTTCAAAACGAACCTGGTCGTTGCCCTTGCCGGTGCAGCCGTGGCAGATAGCGTCAGCGCCTTCGGCAATAGCGATTTCAGCGACACGCTTTGCAATGGGCGGACGAGCAAATGCAGTGCCGAGCATATAGTTTTCGTAAAGCGCGCCTGCCTGAACACAGGGGAATACATAGTTATCAAGGAAGTCTTCTGTAAGATCTTCAATATAGATTTTTGATGCGCCGGTCTTGATAGCCTTTTCTTCAAGACCTTCAAGCTCGCTTGCCTGGCCAACGTTGCCGGATACACAGATGATTTCCGGATTGTTGTAGTTTTCTTTGAGCCACGGAATGATTATTGATGTATCAAGTCCGCCGGAATAAGCGAGAACGATTTTTTTAATGTTTTCTTTTTTGGTATTCATAAAGATGCCTCCGAATTGAATTTATATGCATAATTATACACGCTTTTTTTGATTTGTCAAGATATTTATGCAACTTTTTGCATAAATATATAAAATATACAACCAAAATGTGCATATAACCCGTTTTTTGTATAAATTTTATGCTTTTTCGGGGTAAATGCCCTGTTTTTAGTCCCAAAACTTAAATTATGCCTTCCGTTTTGCCGGTAATATACATATATATTTAGTATCATTTTCGAAACATCGAAAGAAATATAATAATATTCATTAAAAAGTTATGCGGTCAGCGCGAACGGCCTTACTTGACAAATGAAGGCGAAATGCGATAAAGTTATATTAAAAAGAGAGGATGATATTAAATGTTAGGTGCGATACTCGGGGATATAATCGGATCCCCGTTTGAATTTGATGTTTTAACAAAATCAAAAAGCTTTCCGCTTTTTTCAAAAAACAGCGTTTTCACGGACGATAGCGTTCTGACCGTTGCCATAGCCGAGGCGCTTCTTGAAGTCGGAAAGGACGCAAAAACAGAGCAGATCGAGGAAAAATGCTTCGAAAAAATGCAATATTGGGGAATAAAGTACCCCTATTGCGGTTACGGCGGAAGGTTTTTTGAATGGCTCTGGTCGGGAAAAGATGCAAAACCTTATAACAGCTTCGGCAACGGCTCTGCAATGAGGGTATCACCTGCCGGCTGGTTATACGATTCGATCGAAAGAACAAGGCAGGTCGCGCGAGCCACCGCGGCGGTCACCCACAATCATCCCGAGGGAATAAAGGGTGCCGAGGCCACCGCAAGCGCTATTTTTCTTGCGAGAAATAAACATTCAAAGAAAACCATCAAAAAATATATCGAAACCGAATTCGGATATAACCTTGATCGCAAACTTGATGAAATCCGCCCCGATTTTATGATGTTTGAGGATTGCCAAAGAACCGTTCCCGAGTCGATAATCGCATTTTTAGAGGGTAAAGGTTTTGAAGATGTTGTGCGAAATGCCGTTTCCTTAGGCGGCGATGCCGACACAACGGGCGCTATCGCAGGGTCGATCGCCGAAGCGTTTTCCGGCATACCCGATAATCTTGTAGATGAATGCAAAAAAAGGTTGCCCGATGAAATGATAACGGTTATCGAAAGGTTTTATGAGCAAATAAGATAATAAATCTTTTACAGACAGTGCCAAAACGGTACTGTCTGTTTTTGTATTAAAAACGATACATAGGTTAGTTTATAATTATTATGTAACGAAAGGAAGCAACAAAAATGTATAAAAGCATAATTGAAGAGATATTTGCGGAAGCTCCCGAAATAAAAGAATATTTAATCAAAAATACCGATAAACTCTGCGCAGGCGATTATATAAGCATCATTACCGGCGCGCCGATTTCAATTTGGCGAAAGGCGGAACTGATTAAAAATCTTTCGTGCGAATCGGGCGGTGAATATACCGCGGCATATAACTTTTTTGCGGAAATTCTTGATAAAACAAAGAACTCCGCCAATGTTATATACACAGCGAACTGTTTTTTTTTTGATGAAAACAGAAACGATTTTGATTGCTTCGAGATAGGACCGTATTCTTCTTTTGATAAAGCAATAGAGGGTATAAAAGCGGATATTAAATTTCAGAATGAAGAATCGGATACGGAATTTGAAAACCGCACGGAATGGTATAAAATAAGCAGATATATCTTAAATGAAAACAAAGACTTCAGAATTGATATAAATTATATTTATGCAAACGGCGATGTTATGTTTTTTGACCTAATATCAAAACCGTTTGATAACGGCAAAACAAATCCCTTTTTCACTAATATTTTTAATTCCGCGTTGCCGAATCTAAAGTTAGAAACACCTTTTAAGCCGGGAGATGCACTTAAAATTGATTGCCGACCGTTTGCTCACGAAATTGAAGTGGTGATTTCAGAAAATTCAAATCCGAAAGACTGCTGCTCGCTTCAAGGTTTATATGTTGACTTAAACGGAAAAATCAAATGCGGAGCCGTATTGCATAATTCGGTTTTTCCTTATGAGTTTTATACTCCGCGAATATCGCCGCTTTACAGAGCAAAGGTAATAAACGGCCCCTTGCAAAGCAAAGCACTTGAAAATGAGAGAATCCGCATAAGTAAAGGCAGTTAAAAATAATGAGGATATAAAGCGTATAATAATTAAGCCGAATAGGTTAAAAAGCCATAAACATTTTTGAGTTTTTTATAATAATCGGGGCGTTGTACTGTTTTTGGTACATACCGATGAGTATAATAAGAATATACAAAATATTTGAAAGGGGATTTTTTTGGATATTCGCAAAACACCCGAATATAAAGAGCTTGGGTTTAATGTTGTTATATGTCCCGTTTGCGGCAAAGAAACGCTTGATAATTATTGGATTTGCGAAAACTGCGGTTGGGAATATGATAACACCGTTTCATCAGATGAATTTTCAGACGCAAATAAAACAACTTTAAGCGAAGCGCGAAAAAAACATTTTACCAAGTGATATTTTGTTGATAGATCTGCAATCTCTCTTTTAGGGGTTGCATTTTTGTCCCATATATGCATTTTGTGTATTAGCCTGACGAGAATTATCCGAATCCGGTTTAAGGAAACGGATTTCCCGTCATACTGTGTTAAAATACTCGTGAATACGGAAAGTATTCACTGCGTTTTTGCCTTGTCTGACGAAAAA
>JAZUJA010000053.1:0-3335 GCA_045642495.1 Acutalibacteraceae bacterium | reverse complement strand
ATACAAATTGTCAAGAACATTTACTCAAAATCAAAAAACGGAGGGTTCATAATGAAGTTTTCAAAAAGAATAAAACTCACATACAAATATTTCAAATCCCTTGGCAAAAGGCCAAAACCAACTAAAGTGCCGCAAAGTATGTCTGATATAAAAATCAGACCCGATGTTTTTGCGTTTTTAACCTGCCCCAATCCTGTTTTGCCGAGCGAGAAAGAAAAATGTACCAAATAAGGTGCATAACAATGTGTATAATAAATCAGAAAATTAACGAAAGAGGTAAAGATTATGATTATGAAATTAACTTCCGCCGAAAGTTCAAAGCTGCTAAAGAAACTTAAATTTGAATTTGATGCTTTAATTATGAAGGAAAGTATGTCCAATACTTTTTTGGCAAGTTTGGGCGAAGACCCGGAAACTGTCAGACCAAATTACAGCTATGAAGAAACCAAGGCACAAGCGGATGACCTGTCCGCTAAAATTCGCAAACTGAAACACGCAATAAACCTGTTTAATGCAACAACCATTGTTCCCGGATACAATATAACCATTGATGAAATGTTGGTGCTTATTCCGCAACTATCTGCAACAAAGCTCAAACTTTCCGATATGGCTTCCCGTTTGCCGAAGGCGAGAGAGGAACAAGGATACGGCAAGAGCGGCAATATTATTGATTATCGCTATGTAAATTATGATTTAGATAGGGTAAATGCGGATTTACTTAATATAACCGATGAGCTTTCAAAGGCGCAACTTGCTCTTGATATGATAAATCACTCGGCCACCTTTGAAGTTGAACTTTAATTTCTTTCCGTTGGTAAAATTCACTTTGAAATTTAATGAAAATTATTTGTTTAGTGATTATTTTTTATTGAGTTTTTTATGTTATTGAGTTATATGTTTGTGTCAAAAGATAAAGAAATATGAAAAAAGATCACATCGAATTTTATCAAAAAAACTTTAATTTTTAGGCAAGGCCGAAGTTCGGTTATAGGTCTTGCTGCTTTTATATAATATTGTATAACCTTTGGCGAAGTTGAAAATATGAAAAATAAAAGTGAATTTGAAAAGATAATATAAAAACCCAAAACATAATCACCCATCAAATATGAACAATTGAAGGGTGATTTTTTTAAGCTCTGATAATTTTTGTTTTCCACCTAAAAAGGCAGGACCAACTTAAAAAAGTCGGTCCTGCCGATTTGTTATATAGTTTTATCAGTCAAATATTTCTTAAAGCTCGGCGGGTTCGCGATCCCATATCCCGCCGCTTGTGGTGATGATATCTCCCGCAGTGAACTCTATCACTTGGGCAGCGGATTCTTCATAGGAGAATTTTTTGTTTTCCATCGTTCTCCTTAGCTTTGGTAAGCGAGCGCTGCAGTATAGTAATCATACAGCGCCGATACCGCGTTCATATACGCTTCACTCTTAGAATTTGAAAGAATCGAGTAAGCATAGGAGAGGGCAGAGAGGTTTGTGTAAACAAGCTTGCCGTTGTCAATATCAACGGTGTAGGTTTCTGCGAGCTTGTGCGCCGCGATGCCGCGAATGACAAGTTTCCATTTGCCGCTCTGCTTCTTTTCGCTGGTGAACGCAACATCGTTGCCGTTTTTGTCGGTTACTTTGACAGTGGGTTCATAACTGTCATTTGCAGGGGTGATGTAAATAACGATTGCGGTTTCATCGTCAAGAACAAGGCTTCGGGATGTAGCCGTTACATCGGTAAATCCGTCTGATACAGTCTTAATTGCCGTAAACTGTGAAAGCTCATCGGCAGTGTGAAGTGTAATTTCCGTTCTTGCCTCAGTGCCAACGTATTTACCGCCTGCGCCTACTTCATATTCGGTATGCGTTTCGTCAAGTGCTATCTGTGCAAAGTGCGCAAAGTTTGAAATGGCATTAACGAGGTTTACTGTCTTTGTGTCTTCTTCTGTTCCGCCTTGATGATTGGCGAGAACAAGATCAAGATAATCGGTTACAGAAAGCGGATTTTCTCTTTCAACAGATACTTCTCCGACGTGGAAAATTGCCTCTATTTTTTCATCAACTTCAAGAATGTTTAAGTAGCAGGTAAATACATATCTACCGTCGCTGTCCTTAACAGCATCGCTGAGGGCAACATTCACCGTGCGGATATTGCCAATCTTAAATTCCATATAAGCATCTGCCGTCGGGTTTTCATCGTACAGATATCCTTTGAAGTTAAACGCCAATGCACTGTCAAGTGCAAGACTCTTGCAGTCGAATTCAAAAGCTCTCTTGCCGCACATCCGGCAAACACCGTCCTGCCATTCATGAGCCAAAGTGTCTATTGGTTCTTGCTCACTCTGATAGCAGCGCTGACATGAGCGGCCCCGAATCCCGGCGGTAGTGCAAGTGGGCTCCTTCCATACGTTCCAGTTGCCCCAATAGTGGTCAGTAATGGGAATTTCCTCTGTCTCTTCGGCATAGCAACGCTCACAGAAGCGACCGAGGGTACCGGTGCTGGTGCAGGAAGGCTCCTGCCATACGTTCCAGCTACCCCAATAGTGGTCGGTCGTGGGAATTTCCTCTGTTTCTTCGGCATGGCAGCGTTCACAGATGCGGCCGCGGGTACCGGTTTCGGCGCAGGAAGGCTCCTTCCATATGTTCCAGCTGCCCCAAGTATGTCCCGGTATTCCACCTTCTGTTGCACTGCATACCGTACAGGTTTTCGGGGTAGTGCAGGTTGCATCCTTCCAAGTGTGTCCATTTGCAGGAATAACTTTCTGCGCAGTAAGAGCTGCATTGCATACTGAGCAATGCGTACCCTCTGTAAGACCATTTTCCGTGCAGGTTGGGGCCTTGCTTGCGTCTGTGACCGCATCGCCTACATGGACTTTTGTTACCCTCGTAATAGAGTAAAAACTATAATTCAATCTGCAGGGAAGCGTTGCCTGGCTTAGTTTTGTACAACCGCTAAACGCATTACTTGCAAGGCTTGTTACACTGTTCGGAATTGTTATTGAAGTTAAGCTTTGACATCCGAAAAAAGCATAAGTACCTATAGTCTTTAAACTATCAGGAATTGTTACTGAGGTCATACTGGTACAATTTTCAAACATACTTTCACTTAAGCTTGTTATACCACTTTGCAATACTACTGATTGTAAGCTTGTACAGTTAGCAAAAGCATTTCTACCTATGCTTTTTACACTACCCGGAATAGTTATAGATGTCAAGGCACTACAATGATTAAATGCATCTTCGCCTATGCTTGTTACACTATTGGGAATTGTTACTGAGGTTAAGCTTTTGCATGAAAAAAATGACGATAAGCCTATGTTTGTTACACTATTGGGAATTGTTACCGAGGT
>JAZUJA010000052.1:0-7338 GCA_045642495.1 Acutalibacteraceae bacterium | reverse complement strand
TATGCTTTTCATCAAGTTCCATCTGAACACCTCCTTGAGCCGAATTTGTGATCACATTATTTATTATATCGATAAACATCGATTTGTCAAGAGGATTCAATAAAACAGTATGAAGAAACACAAGGAGAGACTACTTCTTTGTGTAGTCTCTCCATTGCGGTTCTTTTTTGTTATGCTATTAAAGTGCGCTTGTTAAAATTTCGGTAAATTCGCCCATGATACTCTCTTCTTCGCAAATTCCGGGGAGCTGCGCTGCAAACGCTTCGCGAGTCTCGGTCTTGTTAAGCGTTTTCATTATGTGCTGTTTTGTTTTAACCTCTATCTGATATCTTGCAACGCGCTCGGCAATTTCTGCCTTGAAATCGTTTTCGGCAAATTTGCCGTCGGTTTCAAAGATGATTTTTACTGTTTCGGTTGACTTAACATTTTCAACCGAAACAAAGCAAGTGCCGCATTTTGCGCAATATGAAAATTCTGCTTTTGCGGTTTTGCCGTTGCGCTCAATTTTAACGCTCTTCGGCTCGGTTGCGCCGACAAACTCGATATTATAATTTCGGCTTTCGGGAATTTCATATTCGCCTTTAACTGCGCCGATTGAAAATTCGGACTTTTTGCCCCATTTGAAGCCGAAGGGTGTTACAGCGGATTTTGTATCGATTATTTCTTCATTATCCTCATACATATCAAAGCTGCCGTTTGCACCCGCATATACCTTAACCTTAAGTGTTTTCGGAAGGGGTGTGCCGTTAACAAATCCGTCATCGGCAAGCGGAACGATCGCGCCGGCTTTTGCGAGAACGGGATAACTGTACTGAGTTCTGTAAAGCATCATCTGCTTTTCGCCCTTATAATGACGGCCGGTTTCAAAATCAAAGAAATCGCCCTTCGGGATATAAGCAAACACACTGCCCGTTCCGGATTTAGCGTTTGTGGGCTCGGTGATCGGGCAAACCATAAGTTCCGTTCCGAAATAATACTGATTGCGGAAATCAAGGCAATAATTAAGCTCGTGCGGATGCTCATAATAAGCAGGTCTGCAAAGAGAAAGACCGTCGGTATGTGTTACATAGTTCATCGTATAAAGATACGGAACGAGCGCGTGACGAAGGCGCATATATTTTGTCATTATCGCTTCGGTGGTTTCCGGGAAATTCCAAGGTTCTTTAAGCATGAAAAGATCCTTGCCGGAATGTAAACGAACAATAGGCGAGAAAACGCCGTACTGAAGCCATCTTATCTGCATATCGTCCGACCAAACGCCGTTTTTGTGGCCGCCGATATCGTGACTCCACCAACCGTAGCTTACATTTGATGCACAGTTTGTGAAATAGGGCTGGAAGTCAAGTGATTCCCAACTCATTATGGTGTCGCCCGAAAAACCGAGCGGATAACGCTGACTGCCAAGTCCTGCATAGCGGCTGAGAGTCATCGGATATTTGCCGTCTTTGGCACCGAAAGAGTAAATGCAATGGTTGAGCATCCAAAGCGGATCGTATCCGTTTGTAGCACCGCCCTGCTGCTGCCAATCAATCCACCAAAAGTCAACGCCCATTTTTTCAAGCGGACCTAAAACCTTTTTGCAGTAAACATCCATAAACTTTTTGTCGCCTGCGTTAAATTCAACCGCCCTCTTGGTTTTAGGATCAATTCCCATTGCCTTTGCGGTGGATTCATAGCAATCCTCGAATGCTCTGATGCCGTCGGCCGGGTGAATGTTAAATGTTGTGGCAAGTCCTCTTTCGTGGAGGTTTTTGAGGAAACGCTTCGGGTTGGGAAAAAATTTTTTGTTAAATGTATATCCCGTCCAACCGCCACCGTATTCAAGGGGAACATCGCCTACAAGGTGCCAGTCCATATCAAGAACGGATACCGAAAGCGGAATTTGCTTTTCGGCAAACTTATCAAGCAAATCGTTATATGTTTTTTCGGTGTATTTATAGTATCTGCTCCACCAGTTGCCGAGGGCATAACGGGGGATCATGGGTGTTTTGCCCGAAAGGTGTGCATAATCACGCATAAGTGTTTTGAAATCTTCAATATAGAAGAACAAATAGAGGTCTTTATGCTTGCCTCTGCCGGAATGTTCAAACCAGCCGTCCTCGGTCATAACCATCGTGTTGCTGTCGTCAATTTGTGAAAAACCGTAACGGTCACATACTCCGTCTTCAAGCTCGCATTCGCCGTCAACAAAGTCAAGCGTGCAGCATGTTCCTTTAAGGTTTGTGTCGGTGTTCAACAGTTTAAGTTTCGGAATGCCATAGAACCAACGGTTTGATTTTGCCCATTTTGTGCCTTGAACAAAAACCGATAAACCGTCTGCCGAAAATTCCTTCTTATCATAATAAAGATGAATTTTATCGGTTACGATTTCAAGCGTATCGCCGTTATCAATAACATCGAATTTCGGCACGGGGAAGTTGCGGTTAACCGCCATTTTGGTCGGTCTGTCTTCAAAAACGCCGTCCTCGCTCCACTCAGCTCTGATCATTCGGTTTGTCAAAACGGTAAAGCGGTATTTATCCCCTTTGACGATAGCTTTTTTCGATGATTTCGGATCAATTCCGAAAAGTTCTTTTAACATATAAACACACCTCAAAATTTTATGTTAATTGAATAATATCATATAAATAATAACATTTCAATAAAAAACGCCGAATTACATATTGAAAAAAACGATATTTACTATATAATATATGTAGTCATTCTTTTTCGGGAGGAATTTACGGTGGATAAAAAGAAGAGAATAGCATTTATCATTATTGCGTCTTTGCTTGTGCTTTCACTTGTTTTAAGCACGGTGATAATTGCAATAAACGGTTAAAAAATTCGCATTAAAATTTCGCTTCACGCTTTTGTGAAGCGTTTTTTTATATAAAAAAATAAAAATATTGACAAAAAAGATTATAAATGGTATATTAAATTTGTATATTTGGCACATTCTACTTTTCGCAAAGAAAAATGGGAGGTTATTTTATGAAAAAATTCCGTAAAATCCTCGCGATTGCGGTATCTGTTCTGCTTTTATGCTCAATGGTTTTGGGCAACGGAATGATATCTGCTCTTGCTGAGGGCGGCAGCTATACAATGAAACAGCTTGCCGAAAACAATCAGCTCAAAACACTGGGCAGAGTCGCCATTGAAGGCACAGGCCTTGCGGCTGACTGGTCTGGTGCAGGTTTTGAGGTTAATGTTAATTCCGCCGGCGGAACATTCACCGTTGGTTGCGAAACAAACATTCCGGCTAACAACACTTATGCCGCTCTTATCCGCATTTATGTTGACGGCGAAAATGTTGACCGTTTCCCGATCTCTTCTGACGGAAGCCAGTCCGCGAGCATTCAGCTCTCCGCAGGTCAGCACACCGTTAGGGTAACTAAGGACAGTGCCTGCGAAAGACAGGAAGGTTTCTATTTCCGCTTTGCAAACATTGCGTTTTCGGGAAATGTTCTTGAAAAGCCGGCTGATAAGCCCTTCTTGGTTGAAGTTATCGGCACATCAAACGGTCAGGGCTCACACTCTGTTAATCCTTATGTTCCGGGCAAACCCGGCGCAGGTGCAGCCGCAGGCTCTTTTGACGGCGGCTATGTAATGCCTTTGGCTGAAGCACTCAATGCGGATTATTCAACATCCGTTTGCGGCGGTATCGGTCTTACAATGGATTCACAGCAGGAACCGCTTGATCAGAAAATTACCATTGATAAGGTTTATAACTCACTTCGTTATAACGATTATTTTGCGGCAAACCGCAACACTTGGGATTTTGAAGGCAACCGCAAGCCCGATATCATCGTTGTTGAAATCGGCTCTAACGACGGTTGCACTCAGACCTGGAAAGATCAGGTTGTTGCTTTCTTGGCTCAGATAAGAGAAAAGAACGGCGCTGATGTTCCGATCGTTTGGGCACTCAAGGGATCAAATGCCAATCAGTATCTTTTCGTAAAATCCTTGGCTGATGCCGATCCGCTTCTTTGGGCAACAAGAACCTATACCGGCGGTAACGGAACTGCAGCTATTAAAACCCAGGAAGAAAGCCATGCTTCCAAAGCTGAATATGCAAGAATGGGTCTTGATATTGCGGAATATATTAAATCTCGTCATATTCTTGATAATCCCGTTGATCCGCTCGACGGTCTTACCCCCGTTAATTACTATGTAACAAACGATGCAGCCGGCAAATCAGCCCTTGTTGCAGACGGTGTTGCAGAAGATAAAATTTATGTCGGCTCTTTCGGCGGCGCATTTAAGTATGCCCTTGATACTCATACCTTCGCAGTTGGCGAAAAGTTTGTGCTTCAGATTTACGGCGATGTTCACACCGATGATAACTCCGGCTCTTTCCAGCAGAGATTTGATGAATACAACCGAATCAAGGTTGGCTCAAAGTATATTCCCTGCGTTGTTTCAACCTACGGTTACGCGGACACCGATACATGCCCCGAATCCGCAATGTCTAAGATAAACCTTGTTTATAAAAAGACATCTAACACCGGCGGTAACAATATGATGAATGCTTCGAATGATATAACATTCAAGAACATCATGCTTTATTCACCTAACCTTAAAGAATACTATGCGAGCGATAGCAGATACACCGGCACCGCTAATGCTTGCCAGGTTATCAACAGTTTGTTCGCTCAGGGCCATAAGCTCACATTTGATAACGCAAAATTCGGCTTAGCGCAGTCAAATTATCAGATGGGCGTATTTGCCGATGGCCGTACAACAGGCGAAATCGCCGAAACAAATTACGGTGAAATTTGCCTTATAAACGGTGATTACACAAATACTAATATCAGAGCTACCGGTGACTACAGCTCAAATGCCGCAATGACCAAGTACACAAACTATCAGGCAGTTCTCACCATAGGCGAAGGCGCTGTTATCAACCGTGCCGTTCAGGGAACCTACGGCAGCACTTCTTATAAGAGCACAACTCTTAATATTGAAGGCGGCGTTATCAACGGCGCTGTTTGGGGAACCACAAGCGGTAACGCCTCAACATATCTTAATATTAAGTCCAATGTTAATTTAAATATCTCCGGCGGTACAATCAACGGCAGTGTTTACTGCACAGGTAACTATCAAAATATTACCGGTAATGTTACAAATACGATTACCGGCGGTACAATTAGCGGCACCACCTTTTACGGTGCAGGTTCTTATGTTAATATAACCGGTAACCTTACAAATAATTTTAACGGCGCTGAAATCAATGTTTCTCCGACAGCCGCTAACGAGGGTATCTTCCTCGGCGGTAACTACACGGTAAATGTTTCCGGCGATATAACAAACAATATTGAATTTGCAAACCTTTCAATTTATTGCCCCGCAAATGTAACAACCACAATGACTTTCGGTGTATATAATATAGGAAGCGCAAACAGACTTATCAATAACATCAAGTCCGGTAACTTTATATTCTATCAAGGTGCCGGCAAAGCAAACTCAAGCTCCGGTATTGCTTTTGCAGGCGCAAACGGCGCTATCAAGATAAATGAAGTTCAAAATAACATCATGGGCGGTAACTTCGATGTATCCTACGGATGCACCGGCACTGCCTACGGCTTCTTCCTTGCAACCAAAACAAGCTCCGGTATTATCGGCAAGCTTAACAATACTATCGGTGTTGAAGGCACTGATGTAGGCCCCATCTTCCGCGGCTCCACAACAATTTACTTCGGCTCCGGCGGCGGTAAGTTCGGCGTTGACCCGCAGAACCCCGTTACTCCCACCGTGGCAGATTGCAGCGATAATGTTGTTATTGACAATAAGATTCACTTTATCAACAGTACAGATAAAATAGTTTTGGGCTGCGCCGGTGTTGCACCTTCAAGCTATGTTAGCGGCAGCATTAACACCGTTATCAACAACGGCTTGTTCCGCGAATCGCTTTATTGCGGCGGCGCATGCGTTTTCGGTAAGGTTTCAACCACCATTAACGGCGGTACATTCAAGAATGTTTACGGTTACGGCACAGCAGGAACCGGCGGTCTTGTTTATGACGGTACAGAACTTACCGTAAACAACTTCCAGTCTTATAAAGATGCAACCGGCGAAACCTACGGCATCTACGGCGGTGCATATAATGTTACCCAAATCCCGAAACCGCAAACCGAAGACAGACCTTCCGTTAAGTTGAATATTAACGGCGGTATTTATAACTTCGATGTATTCGGCGGCTCAAAGGGCGGTAACATTGAAGGCGATGTTGAAACAAACATCAACGGCGGTATCTTTAGTTACTACATTTACGGCGGTAATGAATCCGGAAACATTGAAGGTCACGTTAAAACTACTATTGCTAATAAAACCGGCAAAATGGGTGGTATCTATGGCGGCTCTAAGAAGGGCGATATCGGTGACGGTGTTGAAAACATCATAACCAATATCAAGATGAGCAACTACGGTTACGCTATGCGTGCCGGCAACAACGAGGGTACGATCTCACTTAAAGCTGATTCTAAATATCAGTACGCTGTAAGCACTTATGTTAATCCGAAAACTGCTGCCGATCAGTTTGAAGTAGGCGATGCTTGCATGGGCGGCATTTATGCCGGCAGCCAGGCAGGCGATATCAACGGCGATGTAAGCCTTGTTCTCAACGGCGGTAACAGCATCTCCAAAGCAGGCGCTGCTTCTTCAAGCGTTTACCTCGGCAACTTAACAAGCGGTACCATTAACGGTAACGTTGAAGCAACATGGATGCGCAACGCATATTTCGGTAACACCATTTTCTTGGGCGGCGGAAACGCTAACACAAAAGTTAAAGGCAATGTAACAGTTAACATCAACGGCGGTCACGTTGGAACATTTAGTCCTAATTATCCCGTTGAAGGCGAAATCACAGTTAACATTTTGCAGGATAAAACATATAACATTCTTAACAGGGCAGTTGGCGGCAACAGCAAATATAAGGTTAATGTTGTCGGCGGTGTTGCCCAGACATTCCTCACAACCGACGGTAGAATTATTGCCGACACAGCAGATGTAACCGCTGAAAAGCCGTTGTCTATCAGAAAGTATAACGACTGGGCTGCGGGTGTTACCTATGTTTCACTTCCCAATGTTGACGCTGCAAACCTTAATTACACGCTTTCTTCTGCAACCCTTAAGGGCACAGGCCTTGTTTTCCAGGCAGGTGATACTGCTAAACTTGTAGGTTTGGCGGGTGCTACTCCAACCGCTGCACAGTTTGAACTTACCGATGCGCTTTCAACTAAGATTTTGTTCAGCAAAGCGGAAGTTGACAGCATCATCGCAGTAAAAGGACAGTTCGATTATTCATATAAGTTCGGTGACGAAGAAACAGTAAATGGCTCATTCACAAATGAGAGCGAA